>JAQBYJ010000180.1 GCA_027622555.1 Verrucomicrobiota bacterium | reverse complement strand
AATAATCCGGTGGGGGGCTGATAGGAATTTGCTTTTTAGCGGCGCAGCCGCCGAGGTGGGGGTTTTCCGTCTTCGCTCAAGAGCTTCGACAGGACACGTAGGGGGAGGAGAAAAAACTGGAAACATCGATAAGAAGATTTGATGATTTTTGTGTTAGTGGTGAACGGTCTTTACGAATGGAGGCTTATTGGCTTGGAAACTCGCTGTGTTCTTTCGTAGGCAACTTTGACGCCACAATAATTCAATATTTGAATATCGTCCTGTTCGACTCCGAGCGGTTCGGCCAATTGGGGGCGGTGCTCTCGAACGGCCAACCGCATATTCATGCAGCCAGCGCATAGAATGAGGGTGGTAAGCACTAAAAGAAGTTGTGAGGACCTATTCATGACTTTGGGGATTTCTTTGGGCCTTCAGATTATTATTTATGGCTGATGGAATTATCGGAATTATATTCTGACGAATCCCTTACTGGAAACTCTGTCGCTGTCGGTACTTTGCAGGGATTCTTTTCGTTCTCGTGGGTTTATTCCAATTTTTGGGTCTGTTGGTCACTACGGTGTAACTTTCTTCAACTGCTGTGTATTCTGCAACACCCCTGGCTAGCAGTTGATTAAATAAGTCCTGCGTGCCCGCACGATCCTCATCGTAGATATTCTTGTTGTAGAGAGCAATGATCCGGAGTTGACCTTCATGCCGTATCAGTACTTCTGATTTCCGCAGAGAAACTTCTCGGATGTCCTCCAGCGGAATTCGGACATGAGGTTCATTGGGAGCCTTCCTTATGTTTTCCGTATACAAAAACATAGCCTCATCGGTCAGGGCCAATATACGTGTCTTTGTGAGTGAAACCGTCTTGGCTGATTCATTGGCTACTTTGACTCCGCAATAACTCAAGATTTGAATACTCTCCTGCTCAACTCCGAGGTGTTCAACTAACTGTGGTCGATGGTCTTGAACTGCCATCTGCATATTCACACATCCGCACCATGAGAAGAGTGAGATTAATAACCAAACCAGATGGAGAGCTTGTTTCACTTCATAACAAGAGAGGAAATTATTGATAGGAATTTGCTTTTCAGCGGCGAAGCCGCAGAGGTGGGGGTTGTTCCAACTGCATGATCAGCGAGGGTGTTTCTCCATAGTAGCCGCGCCCGGAAGGCTTTGAGGGCATCTTGACAAACAAGGCATAGCCCAGGTAGCCGGCATACCAACCGTCGGCCAAGGTTGCGCCAATGGCGTTAGCTCCTTCAGCACGCACTTGCGAAGTCACATCGTAGGTCTGGTAATAGAGGCGCTTGTTGTAGTCCGTCCAACCAGGTGCCAGGTACTCGTCCCCCACCCGCTCGCCGTTGATTTCCACTTTGTAGATCCCACGGGCGGTGGCATAGAGGGTGGCCTGGCTCACACTCCTCTTGGTTGTGAATTCCTTTCTGAAGTATTTGGCCGGCCGCATTTTCAAGGTGCCCCGGTCGGGATCATTGGCCAGGAAGGTGACGTTTTCCGAAGTTTCAAATTCGTGGTTGTTCTCCATGGCGATCCAATCGCCTTGCCAATCAGACTGACTTAACAATCCGATCGACCATGAAGCATTCTCACACCACTCACTGGCCTTGCCAGCCCCGTCCCAGAGGCGCACTTTCCAGTAACATTCCGACCGGGAGGATAACGGATGTCCCGCATAACGAATCAGGCGCGAATTATTCGAACTGATCTTCCCTGAATCCCAAAGGTCGGCTTCATTGCGAGCAAGTTTCGCCTCAGAACTGGCGACAAGAATTTGGTAAGCGCTTTGAGTCAGTCCAGGCGCAATCTCATCGACTGCCCCGACCTTCCAGGACAAGCGTGGCGTCCGTTCTCCAATTCCCAATGGATTCTCCAGATGCTCCACTTGGAGTTGCACTGGTGTTATCGATTCCGCAATCGAGTGGTTGGTGACCCATGAAGTCATACCGAGAATAAGTATCAGTAATTTTCGCATTTCTCAACGTAATGGATAAGATCAGAAGTTAATATGTCCTGGCCCAAATCGCAACGCATCCAGTCGGGGGAAACAGTGCCGGGCCAAACCGGCCCGGCACTGCTGTGACCATATAAACTACAAACTAGAATCTAAAAGTATTGGTCAGGAGAAAAGTCCGTGGATCCTGGTAACTCCAACGAACAACCTTCCCCGTCCTGGGTCCATCAATCTGGAATGGCAGGAGATCGGTTTCATCGAGCAAGTTTCGGATATTCATCTGGATACTCCAATCTACCTTTCCATCAAAGAGCTTCGTGCGGTATCGAATCAGGGCGTCTATATCGGTTTGTTTTCCACCCAGGAATGGTTTGCTGCCATCAATCGATATTCCATCGGAGCCAAATGGGAAACCTAGGAATCGATCGTCGCGCCAGCGAACGTTTCCTCCAATGGTCCAGCCTGCAAGCGGCGAGCCTTGTTCGAAACTATAGTTTGCAACCAGATTGGCAGAACTGAGCGGTTGCCGTGTATCTGCAGTGCCTACCAACGATTGGATGCGCATAATATCCGCTTGAGTGGCTGTAATCAATTCGCCAACAGTGGTCACCTCACCGGTATTATATTGAATCGGATTATCCAGAGGCTCATCGAGCCACTCGGCCTGAACTTCACTTGGCACGAACTCATTGAAATAGGTAGCCATCCTAGGCGCCAAGCTCTGATAGACCCCTTCCTGTTCACTATAGTTGAACAAAATACGCCATTGAGCAGTTGGGTTCCACACCATCTGAAACTCAATTCCTTCTGAGTTGATATCCTGCAGAGCATTAAAGAAAGGTCCGATATCATAGAGGTACGGAGTGGAGAGGTATTTATCATCACCGGTGATATCCGCTATTTTATTCCACAAGTCATTGGCAGAGGCCGTGAACGCTCGGGCAATACCTCGAGCACCAGCCCGGATAAAGCCTGTAGGTTCATTGACCTGCGCGGTTTCAAACCAAGTAAAGGAACCTGAAAGCTTATTATCTAATAAAAAGAATTTGAATCCATAATCCTTACCTTCTCCCGTTTGGTTGGGGAAAATTTCTCCAGCGATATCAAACTGCTGCCCCACAGGAAGGAAATTGTCTGACTCGTTATAGAATAGGCCGAAAGATTCATGGGGATAGGCAACGATACCCCGGGTTTCGGGCTGGCCGGATCGGAATATTCTACTATCAGGATCATCTTTGGAATTGTATCCCCGTGGATAAGGACGCAGACCGCCAACCGTGTCAGCATTAATAAGTCCATTCGCGTTCCAGGAAGTTTGCTCATCCCAACGCTTACCGTAGGTTGCTACGACACGATTATCTAGAAAGAACCACTGCGCAGCCACTACATCGGATCGGTTTTCCGTAATAGTATTGAATCCGGGAAAATCGGCAATAAAGGCGGCTGACACACCCCCTGCGTCCGCAATATCCGGAAGTGTATCTCCGGCATAAAATGGGCCAGGATAGTTTTCGGAAGCCGCCGGCACCACATTAAATCCATTGGCCGGGTCCAGATACTGCCTGAAATTTATCCGATTTCGGGGACTGTTGATGGCTGCAGGAAATGCATTTGGACCGGTCAGTCCCTGTCGCTCGTTGGTAAGCAGTGGGGTAAGGTTAGATAACTGAATCCATTGGCGGTCCAATTTGTCGTCCTGGGATTCAAGAGATCCGGCAAGTCGCAAACGCCCCAAGTGCCTTACCCAGTTCTCATTCGCTGTAAAATCGATTTGATAGGAGGCCGAGAAACGTTTAGATGTTTGCCTGGTCTGGCCGAACGGCTGGTTTCGGACGATCGGACCATCAAGGTAGTAGAGCCCCACATTCGGGTTGGGATCTCCATTGGGAAGGAAGCGGTTGACATCCACATTGAGCGCAGGACCACGGATTTCCTCGATTGAGACACGATCATAATCCTGGTAATTATAGGCCGCTTCAATATGCAAATCTCTGAAAAAACTTTTATTCACAATAACCTGGAAAGTGCTGAAATCGTCGGTGTAACGGCGGGATCCACCCAAGTAGTTTACATCAAATGGCATAATGCTTTCATCCAGTAGGGACGCGTTACGACTCTGATCACTATCAGCTTCTGCGGGTCGCGCTCCTCTGGCCATACGCCGCCAATTAAGAGTGGGCACCCCTTGCGCACTTGGGACCGTGCTTTGATTGATTATGTAGAGTTGTGCCGCATTGATGACTTGCTCAATGCCGTCCGGAGCATTGGCATTGGTTACCGTTCCAATCGCATCTGAAAGAGGACGTCCCGCTTCAATCCAGGGTGTTACCCGGTCGTAAATAGGCTCGTTTCGTCCCAGCCGCTGGGAATCGGTTTCCCCGTCCTCATAAGTAACATTGATTTCCAGATCTTCCCAGGAACCGTCGGTGTTTCCAAACGGTTTCCATTTAAGAGCTCCATGAATCCTTTGACCTTGCTCCCACTCAGGTTCGCGCCAGAAACGGGTATCGTAATCGAGACCAGCCACGCGAATTGCCAGAACATCATCAATCAGTGGCTGATTAAAATCGAAGGAAAAACGGAGGCTATCTTCACTATCAACACGCACAGAGATTTCACGTATCTCCGAGAATCGCGCCCGTTTTGAAAGAGCGTTGGTTATTCCACCAGGCTGAGCAATACCGAACAATATGGAGTTAGGACCCCGTGAAAACGTCAGTCTTTCCGTGTTGTAGATATCCGCCTGATAACTCGAAGCGAAGAAATCACGGCTCAAAGAAGTATTCTGAAAACCCCGAACGGTGATTTGATTCTGGTTTCGGGTGGATAAACCGTCAGGAGTATTAATAATGCCAGCCTCATAGGTGTCGGTATTCGGAGCAAACTCCAAGGCTTCCTCAAAAGAGACAGCTCCTACGTCCTCAAGAAATTCCTGGGTCATGATTGTCATAGCCGCTCCAACGTCGCGAATATTGGCCCCCCGGGGTATCCCTCCTTGGATTTCTCAAAAAGGCCCCATACCCCTTTTCTGATGTGGCATCGGAAGTCCCAACCGTCTCGGGAAAACTTCCAACGCAGATTAAACAATGCATCCAACCCTCGGGATGCCCCTTTTTCGTGCGACCCTATCGCGTTCAGGACGTTTTCAGGGTCCGGCCTATACTCTACCCTCCCTGGCAGTCCGGAAGGCTCACATGCTACAATTAACGTACTGTTCATAATGACCGGCCTCCTTGAACAATGTTTTCTTCCATGAAGGCTTCGCAGTCCTGTTTTCTGATCAGGACCCTTCGGCCAATTCGAACATGCCGGATTTCCTGCCTGGCTATTAGCTCTCTGAGCGTGCGGCAACCTATCCCAAGAAATTGGGCGGCTTCCGGAACCGACATGTTCGGTTTGTTATAGTTGATGCCTGACGCTTCGTGGACAGGCGCGGTGAGTTGCAATGAAGTTTTCATTGCTGCACTACGATGCAAATAAAAGCGCCTTTGTCCCAATAATGTTGGTGAGAAAATCCCAGGGAATTCTCACATTAGGGCAACCTGTCCCAAACACTCACACGCTGTCTAACGACTGCATGGGATGTTTTTATTCCCAATTTAAACAATTCGTCCACAACATGATCGAGGGTCATTTTTGATAAATCGGTGTAGAGTAAATATTCTTCGATAGGATCGTCTGCGAAATCCTGCATTATTACTGAAATAAACCCAGGTACAAACCCGCCTTTACCGTCAGGGTTCGGAAAGCCGAAGAAAAACTCTGGCCACCATCGTGCATACCCCAAGGCGACATTAGGTGCTCGTCCTTTTGCGCCATCGCATTCAACGATTTGGTCTAAATAATCTATCATTTTTTCCATTGTGTCAGCATTGCGGTATTCACACCATGCAACCACGCATAAATTGAAGTCTTTATTTTCATTTGGTGGTTCATAGCCGGACGTTTTAACATCCTTGCGGAATTTTTCATACCTATGAATAAATTTACCTAACTTTCTGCGAGAAAGAAGCTTTTCATTGCGTGGAAGATGTTTGAATTTTGCCCATTTCATCTTGCAAACTCCAAGATCTTGGCCGCGCTTGCAGCTGGTTTGATGGCAAAGTACTTTTCGCCGTCGCTCTTCTTGGCTAAGGCTCTGTAATGGTCGAAAAGAACCTGATCACTTGCCTTGTGTCCCAGCTGCCGGGCTGTTTCAAGTGGGTCACCGGTCAACGCATAATGGTAACTTCCAAAGGAGTGGCGCATTGCATTGTTGTCCCAGGAAGATTTCCAGACTCCATTCTCATCCTCATGACCGAATCCAGCGAGTTTGAGCAGTTTCCGGAACCGCTTGTCATGCTCGGTAATGTACCTGTTCTTGGCCACCGTGCCCGATCTATCGGCACAGAGCGAAAGCCATTGAACCGCGTTTTCCGGAATATCCACATGGCGAATCCGCCGCTTCTTTGCAATGGTTCCGGATATCGTGACAACCGGATTCTCTTCGTCGTCGTGGACATCTTCCCATTTCAGGCGTTTTAATTCCTCTACCCGAATCCCGCAGAAAAGGCCCAGGGTGACCATTCCGAGCAATTCCAGGTCTGGATTGTCCCGGGCGGCATCTAAAAGCCTTCTGGCTTCCTCAATGGTCAGAATACACGGTTCCTGCTCTTTGGTAAGCGAACCACAAAGTTCTTTCCGGTCGTTGTCGGTCAGTTCATTGACTGGCGAGATTGAGAGGTAACCCTTTTGCACCGCATATTTCAGCACCTCGGAAATCACCGAGAGGTAATTGAAAGTGGTTCGCGGAGAAACATCCAAGGCTATGAGCCATGTTTTTAACTCTTCAACGGTAAGATCATAGATTGGGGTTTTATTGAAATCACTGGCAAACTTGGAAGTCCGGTTCCGGAAATCTTTGAAGGAGCGCGGGCGCAAATCCTCCCGATCAAAACGTATACGTTTACTTTCAATCAATTCCTCGGTGATTTCCCCAATGGTTTTCTCACCTCCTTTGGGTTTCAGGCGTTCAAGGGCGAAATTCACCGCTTCGGTGAGGGTCAGTCCCTTGTCCCTCAGCTTTGGCATACAAGCGGCGAATTCCTGCCGTTCCTCCTCGGTTGCCTTGAAAAATACTTCCCCCTGCAATTTCAATCCCAGGACAACTTCGTTAGCCCATTTCTGGGCTTTGGCCTTGGTGGGGAACTGACGCCTTTTACGTGTATACGCTTTACCGTATACCTTCCCCGGAACTGTGACTTGATAAGCCGAATAGGTTTTCTGATTACCCTCAAAGGTTTGAATATAGAGGAATTCCCTAATCCAGATTCCGGACTTCGGGGGATACTCCCACTTTTCGAGATCGTTCGTTTTCCGTGCCTTCATACGCACAACCATGGCCATTCCTGGCAACTTGGCAACCATATTTGCCATGAAGTTGACAGGATTCTTTATTGAATGCCAAAAAATCCAGTAAAATAATGGTGGAGGTGGCGGGAGTCGAACCCGCGTCCCTTGAGCCTTCACATACGGCGTCTACATGTTTAGTCTCGCATTTAATTTCGCTCCCCAATCGCGACGGGACCCGCTACTGGCTTACTAGTACCCAGAGTGATGATACGGCTCTCGGCTGGATACCCCATGAGAGCTATGCCTGCTGTCGGCGCCTCTATCCCCTAGCAGGTGTCAGAGTAGAGACGATGGCTGATTTATGCAGCCATAGGTAATGCTTCATCGTTGGCACTTATAATAAGTATGCGATAGCATTTTCACAATGGTAACTATCATCATCGACATGCAGCCCCATGCTCCAATTCAAGGTCGAATCCGGAACACCCCCAATTAAAATATCCTGTTGGCATTGAGCAACTGGACAATACGATTGAAGTTAGACTGAGAACTTCAAAGAACAAAAGAATGAGTTAAGATGCAATGAAACACAGCGAAATCAAGTGATATCTTAATTATTGCTTCCTGATTTAAATCAGATTTACGGCGAATCCTGATTCCCTTAATTAAATTCCAAAAATGTCTGCTCCAAATGGTGGACTTTAGGTGGCTCTGGTGGATATTGAGGTACAATTAACACCTCAGGTGTCCTTGGTTTTTTCGCAGGAATCCATTTACCAGCCTTCCTCATCCTCAACGCTTTTCGCCTTCTGGCGGCGTGCAAGGCCAATTCCCTGCAAGCCTCAGGATAACTCAGGCCTTTTTCAGACATCAGGCGGTACACTTTATGTAGGAAAAGTCCCATAATTTATTTTATTACTTTTGGATGGATATGCAAATGGGTCTGTAAAATTCTTATGATATCTTAGACGAATAGGATCTGTAATTGTTCCACAAACAGCTTTTATTCAGTAGCTAGACCCTGTTCGAAAAGCCTTCCGGAAGGAAGGTTTTCTTTTTTTTGGTTCGTAGTTCAGGC
>JAQBYJ010000179.1 GCA_027622555.1 Verrucomicrobiota bacterium | reverse complement strand
GCTCATAGCCGCCGAACTGATAACAAAAGTCCGACAAAGCGTGACTATAGACTGGACTTTACGGGAGAGTGCCCGCGCCCGGATTCGGGTCATGGTTAAACGAATACTCAACAAATACGGTTACCCTCCGGACCTCCAACAGGAAGCCGTAAAGACGGTCCTGGCTCAAGCGGAACTGCTTTGTGCCGAGTGGGTTTGAGCGTTAGCCGATCACCACTCGACATCTCTGGGGTCGATCCCCCGCAGGAGGACGAAAAGGGGACGGTCCTAGTATTTTTGTATCGCTGCACATCAAATTCTAGGGAACGGAAATTCACTCGTTGCCTTCAAAGCTTCACATACAAAGCAACAACTGGTGGGCTTTCAAAAAGGTTTTTTCCGAATGGGTGGCCATGGTTACATCCTGGATGGTGTGAATTCCCGATCCATGGTGTCACCACCATGGCTACGAGAGGAGTTGATCTTCCCGGCATTGTGAAAAAACGTATGGGTTATTCCGCCAGGACCCTCCCCATTTTTGCCGCTTCCGGAGGAGCGTCGATGACTCCATATCGGGATGCTGAGAGCATCGTTTCAAATCGGAATAGCAAAGGTCGATTCTTACAGGAAGAACCGACCCGCTGGAAAATCGACCGTTTGATTGTGTCGACCTTTTCGACCCAGAAATTATATATGGGCCCTCCCACTTTTTATTTTTGGAGCGTATATTTAATGGGCAAGCGGACCCTGACTCTAACCGGCTCTCCATCGACTTTTCCTGGTTCGAATTTCCACTGGGAAACCGCATCCATGGCTGATCCGTTAAATGCGGAGTTGCTACTATTTACAACCAGTGGGTTTGTCACGTTTCCATACTCGTCTATTACAAACAGGGTGATAACCGTTCCTTCGACGCCTTCCTCCTTCATCTTCGTCGGATAAACTGGAGCCGTGCGAATGGTTGGTGCTGGAGGTGCGTCAAGTTCGCTGATATCGTAAATTCGATTTTCTTCGATTGGAGATGTTTCAGCGAACGCAACCATCGATCCTCCAAACAAGGACAGACAGGTTAGAATAATGGCGGATTTTTTCATGATACTTACTCTTTCTTTTTTATAATGGATTACATGTGAGATGCGTTGCTTGAGTGACGTCTCCGATAATGCGATCGCGCCGAAATGATTTTCCTCCATGGAAAATTCCGCGGCCTTCAATAAACAGCTGGCGTAACAATCCACCTTGGGACCGAATGCGAGGACTGTTTCATCGCAGGCTTTTTCAGTTTCCAGGGTCAGACGGTTGCGAATGAACCAGACCAGCGGATGAAACCAGAGGACAGCGGTGATGGCATCCGTTAACAGACGCCACAAGTTGTCCCGGCGCATCCAGTGAGCTGCTTCATGCTGCAAGGCTGTTTCGAGTTCGTTATCGTTGAGCGTTTCAAGAAACGCGGTTTTGGCTATTATTCCGGGTCGAAATATTCCGTAGAGAGCGAGGGATGGTCCTTGTTCAACGACCGTGCCTTCCAGCTCATTTCCCGAGTATCCGGACTGAATGAGGGTTTGTCGTAGCAGGGATCGATGTCTTCCGGAGAAGGGTGCGTTATTTTTTCGTATACGGCGGTGAATGCGGAAACCGGTCAGCAGAGTGAGCAGGAAGATAAGGATGAATCCACAAGTCCACAGGTAGACCGGCCAAGCAAAGAAGGACTGTTTTGTCGTATAGTGCACGACAGACATTAGGGGTTCCGCAGACACGAGATAGGTGGACAGTAAATGGTCGCTTCGTTCAAAAGAAAACCAGGAAGCCAGGAGTGTGGTCGGTATTAAAAACTTAAGAATGCTCAACCGATATATCCAGCACCGGGTCCTGGAATCCCGAATGCGAAACAACCAGGTGATGGCCAGGAACAGAATCGCCCAGTCGGTGGATTCGATCAGATGGATTACGAGTATGGAGTAGAGTTCATTCATGGCTGCTACCTTTCGCGTCGATCAGTTTTCGGATTTCATCGAGTTCGGCTTTGCTGATTTTTTTTGATTCCACCAAATGCGAAAGAATGGGGCTCGAAGCTCCATCCAGCAGGGTGACCAATTCATCGATCATGCGGTTGACAATGCGCTTTCTTTCCACGGCTGCCTTGAACAGCCAGGCATTGCCCACTTTTTTGGTTTTGGTAAGTGCGCCCTTGGCTTCGAGGCGACCGACAATGGTTTGAACTGTGGAATAACCCGGGTCGTTTTCCTCCTGGGCCAGGGCTTCGGCTGCTTCCCGGACCGTCAGCTCGCCCTGTGTCCAGAAAGGACGCATCACCTGAAGCTCGAGTTTTGATAGGTTTTGCTTTTTCATAATACAACAATTGTTGTAATCAAAAACAACAAACGTTGTATATCAAGCTCAAAGTTTTATTATTTTAAAATACCTTTTCTCGATCCCGGTATTGAATAAGTCTGTAATACCCTGTTCCCTTTTTCGGAATTCAGGTTTCTACTCCAATCCATGACCCCAACGATCCGATTTCAGGTTTATCTCACGTTATGCGCCGTCTGATAGTGTGTTGCGATGGGAGTTGGCGGAAGCTGGGCTCCAAGTATCCTTCCAATGTCATTAAGCTGGCCCAGGCGGTAAAACGGCGTGACGGGCAGAAAGTGGCGCAGGTGGTTTATTACCGCGAAGGGGTGGGTGCGAATAACAAAAGTCGCCTGGGCGGAATGTTGGGCTTGGGGCTCGATGAAGATATTATGTCGGCCTACACCTTTCTGGCCTTAAACTACGAACCGGGAGATGAAGTCTTCCTGTTTGGATTTAGTCGTGGGGCTTACACGGCGCGGAGCCTGGCCGGATTGATTCATTGCAGTGGCTTGGTTTCCCGGTCGCGCATGCGGAAAATTCCGGAAGCCTTCGAGCTGTACCGCGATCGAAGTGTGCGTCCCGGTTCGGACAAGGCGATTCGCTTTCGCGCGATCCACGGCGAACGCATCCCTATTCAGGTGCTTGGTTGTTGGGACACGGTGGGTGCGCTGGGTATCCCGTTCAACATTCCCGGCACCGATTGGGGTGAGCGTTACAACAATCGCTTTGCATTTCACGATACCTGCATCAACCGGTCGGTAAAGTTTGCTTTTCACGCCAAAGCCATAGACGAGCTTCGGGCGGTCTTTGAAGTAACACCGATGAATCCCGGAGCCAGAACCGGGCAAGTGATTGAAGAAGCCTGGTTTCCCGGTGACCACAGTTGTGTGGGAGGCGGAACGGAAGCAAAGGCACCGTTGGCCAATCGATGTCTTTTTTGGATGCTTGAGCGCATGCGGGCGCATGGCATACAACTGGCCACTGATCACAGTCGCGTTGAGACCGGAGTTGAAATCGATCACACCGCTCCGTTCGATAATACCATCCGTGGGTTCTATCGACTGACCGGATCAAAGCCGCGCGCCATAACCGGGTCGTTTGATCAAATCGATATCAGCACCCGGTTCCGTTGGCGTGACTGCCCGGACTACCGGCCCAAGAACCTGAGCCGCCGGTTTCGCAGCAAGCTGGATAAGGGGGTGGGTGAAGAAAGGGGAGGCTTGTAATCGGCACGTTGGTCCAAGTTTTTATTCGTGTCGATTCGTGTTCATTCGTGGTTTATCTTTCTGACTCCCGCTATTGTTAACCGCTTTAGAAACTAAATAATAGCATGAGTTGATCCACTCCTGCTTTTCCCTACTTCGCCTTCTTCCGGCGCTCGGTGACGGTTTCACCGCCGACGCCCCAGTTGTCGGTGCTGACTTCCTCAATGATGACCACGGTGGTCGCCGGATTTTTGCCGAGGACATCGACAAGTAGTTGGGTGGCTCCTTTGATGGACGACCTCATGGGGACTGGACGACCTCATGGGGACGGTCCTAGTTGTTTTGTATCCAACGAAGACCTCATGGGGACCGAAGACCTCATGGGGACCGAAGACCTCATGGGGACGGTCCTAGTTGTTTTGTATCCGAAGATCTCTGGCGGAAAAAGAGGCCATTCCTTGTTTCCGATAAAGGGGAGGAAAGTTTTACCGGGGTGAAGCCAGGGGTTATAAGAAATGGGGACGGTCCTAGTTGTTTTGTATCCGAAGATCTCTGGCGGAAAAAGAGGCCATTCCTTGATTCTTGAATCGAGACCTGCGTGTCCATGTCTGAGTTCATTTTACCAGGGGGGATGGGGGTGAAGTTTTACCGGGGTGAAGCCGGCAGCTAATGGAGGAATTTATTACTCTCAGAGAGGCACCTAGGCAAAGAGCATGAATGAGAACAAAATTGGAACGATCCTTGCCAGCAGTCCCAACCAGTGGAATCGAGCCTTGGATCCTGGGGGGGAGGGGACGGGGTCATATCTTCATTATTGACAGAATTCTTTCCTTTTTCTTCCACCCATCTCTTTTATCAACTCCAACCGTCCAACATACTGATTTACTGATGCCGGTCATCCCATTGTTATCCCCAAACGTACCACTAACCAACCATTGCTTATTGAACTCCGCGCTTTTATCAAACTAGCCAAAATCACTTTGGCGGGAGCAGACAACAACTTAACCTCCGCGCCATGCAGATGATAGAAGATGCGCAACTTGCATTGCCAAAAATGAAGATATGATCCCATCGGCCGTCCCCCGGGAAGCTCGGGTCGCGAATAAATTTGCTCCTACTCTTTGCCTCGGAACTCGGAGCGTCGTACGACATATTACCCCGCGCAAAGAATCACGATCGATGGTCCCGGGCTTCATTTATTGTACTCGGCTTAGGCAACCTTCATCGTAATACTGGTGGACATGAATCCAGATTTCGAAACTGATACCATGACCCGTAGAACTGCTTTGCAACGGGTTGCCGGCCTGGGACTGCTGGGATTGGGGATGGGCCAGGGTTGCTCAAAAGGCGCTGCTTCTAAGAAAAGTCCGGTCATTGAATGGAATGCCCATATATTCAGTCCCGACACGTCCAAATACCCTGTTCACCCCAGGGCCACCTATACTCCCGACCTGTCCGTCCATCCGGCCGATCCGCTGGCCGCTTATCTCAAGCGGCTGGACGAGGAAGGAATCGACCGGGCGGTGATCGTGCATCCCGAACCCTATGGGGATGACCATCGTTTGATCATTGACTGCCTGAACCGCGAACCCGACCGGCTCCGGGGAACGAGTTTATTCTATCCGAGAGATCCGGAAGCACCGGCAAAACTGGAGGCCCTGGTCAAGCAAGTGCCCCATATCGTTTCGACCCGGTTCCATGCCCACCGCGGCAAAGAGACCTACCTCGACAGCTTCGCCGATCCAGGCGCCAGGGCCTTGTGGAAGAAAGCCGTGGATCTTGGCCTGGTGGTCGAATTGCATATCGGTCCCGATTACGCCGCCCAAGCCGGAAAACTCATCGAAGAGTTTACAGGCTGCAAGGTGCTGATCGATCATCTGGCCGAACCGCATCTGGGCACGGGGGTCCAGTTTGCCGATGTCCTCGAGTTGGCCCAATACCCGAACGTCTATATGAAGTTATCGGGCCTGAATCACTTCGCGACCGATGAACCCTATTACGAAAGTGCGTTGGCGTTTACCTCGCGCGTCATCCGTGAGTTTGGTCCCGAGCGCATGGTCTGGGGCAGCGGTTCCCCGAAAATCGTGGATGCGCATATGGCTTCGTACTCCGCCGCCGACCGCGCCAAGGTAAAAGGTGGCAACATTCAACAACTTCTGGATTGGGCTTAAATGTCCAAGCCGGTAAAAGATAAAAATGAGTCCTACAATCTTTCAATTCAGAAACTACAGGTTCTTCTTTTTCTCACGCGAGGAACCACGGATTCATGTTCATGTGCGATCGCCGGACGGTGAAGCAAAGTTCTGGTTGGAACCGGAAATCGCGCTTGCAGTCCATCGTGGACTTTCCCCGAAGGAACTGAAAGAGTTGGAAGAAATTGTAAGAGAAAAAAAAGATGAAATACGGCAGCATTGGAACAGACACTTCGGCCTCTGAAGTCACGGATATTTCCCCCTTCGGAATCTGGCTCTTGCATAGGGGAAAAGAATACTTCCTCTCTTTTGAGGAATTCCCCTGGTTTAGGGAGGCATCTGTTAGCAAGGTTTTTTCCGTAGTTGATGAAAGTGAGGAGCATTTGCGCTGGCCGGAACTTGACGTGGACCTTTCACTGAATTCGATTAGGGATCCTGGAGTCTATCCTTTGGTTTATGAATCCCAGGCAACCTACGGCGAAAAAGAAGCTTCTGGAACTCCGGACAAACCGGAGTCCTAAGTTCGACGTTTGGCTTGATGCCAGCGGCGAAGTACATGAAATAAAAACCAATTCCAGCCTCCGCCTGTAACGCCATCTCCGGCTAACTACCCTAACGGGCGAAGGTCCACATTTATCCCGCCATTATGACCAACCGTTTTTCCCCTAACCTCCTCCGCATCCTGGCAATCAGTTGCCTGGGCATTTTACCGCAGGCCTGCAAGAAATCCGAACCGGAAGTCCAGGCTGCCGGCGCTGACTGGGCCCATTACCTCGGTCATCCCACCAGCAACCAATACTCCACGTTGGACCAGATCAATCGGAGTAATGTGAAGCAGTTGGAAGTGGCGTGGACTTATGAAACCGGGGACAAGGCCATGTATCAGACCAATAATCTGGTGATCGATGGCATCGTTTATACGGCGACGCCGAGGAGCCGGGTGATTGCCCTGGATGGAGCGACGGGAGCAGCCCTCTGGACATTCGATCCGGACGACATTCACGAGAATCTGGCTGACAGGAACCAGCGCGGACTCATGTTCTGGGAGGATGGGGAAAATAAACGCATCCTCACCATGAAAGGGAGTTACCTTTACACCATCGATGCTCTTACCGGTAAGCTGGTTACTTCCTTTGGCAAGGGCGGCTGGATTCACATAGGCGAGAACCTGGACGTGGACGACACGCCCAATGTCTTTATCAATACCCCTGGTCAGATTTACGGGGACCTGATCATCATCGGCACCAATGTCGCTGAAGATGTTCCGGGCGCCGTGCGGGCCTTTGACAAATTTACCGGAGAGAGAAAATGGATTTTCCACACCCTGCCGCGCCCGGGTGAGTTTGGTTCGGAAACCTGGCCGGAAGGTTATCTGGAGAAAACGGGCGGCGCCTCCGACTGGTCGGGGCTGGCGCTGGATACGGAACGTGGCATTGTTTTTCTCTCCACCGAAACGGCCGGTCCGGATTTTTATGGCGCGGACCGCTGGGGTGAAAACCTCTTTGCCAACTCGGTGGTGGCTCTCGATGCCAACACGGGAGAGCGCCTGTGGCACCAGCAACTGGTTCACCACGATCTCTGGGACCTGGATCTTCCGCAACCGCCCACTCTGCTGACCGTCATGCATGAGGGCGGTAAAAAGGACATCGTGGCCCAGGGCACCAAGATGGGACTGTTGTTTGCCTTTGACCGGGTGACCGGAGAACCGCTGTGGCCCATCGAGGAACGCCCGACCGAACCGTCGCGCATACCGGGATTCAAGATCTGGCCTACCCAGCCCTTTCCCACCAAGCCCCCACCCCTGATGCGGCAACGCTACACCGACCAGGATCTCTCCAACATTACTCCCAAAGCGGAGCTCATGACCCGGGACGTCCTTAGTCAATCGGGTAACTATGGATCCTATGCTCCACCCAGCCTCGAGCAGGTGGTTCTGTTTCCCGGTCCCGACGGTGGCATGGAATGGGGAGGCGCGGCGGCGGATCCCGACGGCATCGTTTACGTCAATGTAAACGAAATGCCCTGGTTTTATCAGCTCCTTCCCACTCGGCAAAACAATGGGATTCCCCTGTCCTCGGGAGAATTATTCTACCGTATCAATTGCGCGGCCTGCCATGGCATGGACCGCATGGGTAATCCGGCCGGAGGTTTTCCCGCCCTGGCGGATGTTTCCGCACGACTGACGCGCGAGGTGGTCATGCAATTCATCGTCAACGGAGGCGGGAGAATGCCCGCGTTTGACCGTTTGCCGGAAATGGAGAGAGCCATGATCGTCGATTTCCTGTTTGGCATGGAGACTCCGGTGCACAAACGATTGGAAGGAGACGACATTCCCCCCTACATATTCCGGGGATTCCAGCGTTGGTTCGACGATGAAGGTTACCCGGCTATCAAGCCACCCTGGGGCACCCTCAATGCGGTCGATCTCAATACGGGCACCATCAAATGGAAAGTGCCCTTGGGCGAATTTCCAGAACTGACCAAGCGGGGTATCCCGATAACCGGGACGGAAAATTATGGCGGACCCGTGGTGACCGCCGGAGGCCTGATTTTCATCGGCGCCACGTCGGACGAAAAGTTTCGAGTGTTCGACAAGGAAACCGGGGAGCTGCTCAAGGAGCTCGACCTGCCCTTCGATGGCAATGCCACCCCCAGCACCTACCTTGCCAACGGAAAGCAATACGTGGTCATCTCTTGTGGAGGGGCCAAAAAGAAACCG
>JAQBYJ010000178.1 GCA_027622555.1 Verrucomicrobiota bacterium | reverse complement strand
GCTAGCGTCCAGGTCGATTTGACTATAAATATGACTGAGGTTGCTTAACCTTTCTTCTATGACCCCCTCGATTTGTCGAGCGGACTGGGCGAGCGCTGGATTTCGACTGATAATCTCCTTGTTTCCATCCATTAGTTCTCCAAGCACCCCTACGTGGACATTGGTCTCGTCATAACTGCCTAAGTTGGAAAGTCCTCTTTCAAATCTGGCCAGGTCTTCTTCCCTATAGTCGGAATTCTCAAAAAAGGCAGGAATAAATTCACAACCCTCCTTGAAACCATTGTTGATACGAATTGTATTCTCTAAATTCTGTATGGCTTCCTTAACATCACTTTTTAGTTCCACAATATACTCATCAAACTCCGCCTGCGCTTTCCGGTCCTCGTTCCAGTTGTTTAACTGAAGCGCCAACATGATGCCGACAACAATTAACAGTATTTCCCCAAGCGCATAAGTCAGGTACCGCACCAGCTCCCCTTCAGTGAAGAGTTACATTCGGATACTGCGAAAGTGGGATTTCATTGTGCTTCGTAATCCTCCACCGCGTCACTGATGCGGTCCGCTTTCGTGGTACGGCCGCCTTGGTATAGGTTAACATGGGTTACGCGCCCCAGTTCGTCGGTAAAAAACTCCAGCTGGGCATCCACAATCTTCAAAAAAAACTTCCTCTCGGACTCGGCAAAAACAGGTAAGATGTCCTGCCCTGTGATCTGGGCTGTCAGTTGCCCGTCGGTGAATCGGATCGTGTTCGTGATCTTCGGCATGAGCTGATACACGCCCTCATAGCGTCGCAACGTCGTGGCCGGCACTTCGATCTCGACATGCTCTTTCGGTGGTGGGGTGAGTGGTATGTTTGCATTGATCAGGTGCATACCGATATCATCAGAACCATGATTTGAATTGGTGAGCACTACAGCGCCAACACCCCTGTCCGGATCGAACCCAGCAAACGTTCGATAGCCTCCTGTGCCACCGTTGTGCCAGACAATCTTGTCTTCTCCCTGATTAAAGATGATCCAGTTCAATCCGATGTCATTTGGCCCGCCAAAACTGTTCCGTGCCTGGTGACTTTCGCGCATGGCCTCTTCCAGTGACGTTTCGGCGGGGCCGGTATTGGCAGCAATAAACTTCAGCATGTCTGTCATGTCGGATCGCAGCGCGCCTGCGCCGGCAAGCGTCGGGATATTCCAGTTCGAGACGACATTACCTTCCCTATCGTGACCCTTCGCCAGCCGGTACTGCATGTCCTCGTTTAAGGTAATGCTAGTGTGGTTCATGCCGAGAGGCTCTAGAATGCGCTCGCGCACGAGTTCTTCATAGCTGCCACCATGAGTCTGGGCGAGTGCATGTCCGAGCAGACCTACTGCAAGATTTGAATACTCGACCTCGGCACCAATGTCCCGCCGGAGTTGGTGACCGGACAGGAACTCATACATTTGTTCGACCGTGTAGTCTGCGTACGGATTGCTGTCATCTGCGGGAGCAAAGTTGTCTGGTATCCTGGGTAATGCCGAGCGGTGCGTCGAAATATCGAGGAGTGTAATTTCCCTGCCGCCCCGTGTCGGTATTGTGACTTCATCTTCCGGTAGGTATTTTGCGATGGGATCGTCGAAGGACACCTCGCCCCTTGCGACCATGTCGGCGAGCAATATTCCCGTGAATACTTTGGTGATTGATCCGATTTCGAAGACGGACCGCGGTCCAAACGGTTGCGCGCCCGGACCGGGATCACCTGCCGAGAATATTCGCGTCGAACCATCGGCTTCCATGACACCGACCATGATGCCAACGGCGCGATTTTCATCGACGCGTGCCTGGACCAGCGCCTGGATCTCAGGAGAGGAAGGGAAATGTTGCTGAGGTGTCGTGTCCTGCGCCTCTTCCTTTGCATAAACGGTAAACGCAAGCATGCACAGCAGTAGGCTCGCCGCCTTCAAACGGTTTCGATACATGGTATTTCCCACTGATAGCAATTTGCTATTTAGAGGCGCAGTCTCTGACGTGACAATTTTTCTGTTCATTGTTACAAGTGTTATCTCAGCGTTTTTGGACTTTTGTTCCGGTCTTCCGTTGGAAGCTGGCCGTGTCTCGCCAGAGCCTTTTCTTGCGACGGCGGATCTTGTCGAACTACGTTCTCGGAGCATCTTGGGTAACAAGCTTTTCATTACTATGTGCCTTTTGCGCTTTTTATGGTTCCAATTTATAATCCTCCAATAACACATCAAACCGCGGATTCCCCCTGCCCTGAGCTTTGTCGAAGGTCCGCCGCCGGTCGAAGATGAACCAGAGGTCGAGCTCACGGAAATGGATGCGGCCATTATTTTAAATCCCTCCTTAATTGACTGATAATGTCACGGGTTTCGGCAACTCGCTCATGAAGCCCATCCTGGTAACGCCAGGCATGATATTCAATGCGATCATCGGGCTCGGCTACTTCCTCTTCGATCTCCTTTAAGTATCGCTCACACTGATCCAGATTGGCTGCTGCCGTTATTGCGTTGTGGAAACCTCCGCCATCCACCGAGACATAGACCGGTGTCGTGTGTGCCGACTGATATTTGCCAGCCGTGCTGCGAGCCGCTATCCATATCCCATGCTCGGCGGGAAACTCCATATCAATAACAAGTTCCTCACTCGATTGCCCCTGGTCTTTGATGGATACTGATTTCAATACCCGGCTATGGCCAATGAGTTCCAGTTTCTGCAATGGGACTCGATCCGAGTGACCAAAAGCCTTGGCGGAAATGCGCAATGTATCGCCTTTGCTTACCTGAACCGTGTCTCCGGGCAAGGCGCCGTTTACCCGCAATTCGAGCATGGGTCCGCTACTGACAAATGTCCGCCCGGCTTTAAAATTCTCTTTCCATCCTTCAAACGAAAAAGCATCTCCCACATGGGTATAGAATCGTGCGTTGCCGATTTGAGCGAAGCGTCCCGTAACGTCGTTTTCCTCATTTGGCCATTCGCCACACCAGGGGAAATCAGAACCGGCGGTAGCAGTCAGTTTGAATCCGAGATCGAGGAAAAAATAATAATGTTCCGAGTGAACCGGGCCCTCAGCCACACAGAATTGCAGCAGTTCCAGGAAATCCAATTTGTTGCGGAGCACGTCCATGGTCATGCCACGGTATCCGTGAAAGGACATGCCCTGGTGGGCGTAACCGGTCAATCCGTTCAACTCATGAACCCGATCGAAGACCCGGTCGTAAAAATAGTACTCCTTTTGGAAACGGGCTGTGTCATCGGCGAGCAAAGAAATCGTGTGGCCAATCTCATGCGTTCGCGGCTCCTCTTGCCCCGGTGTAAGCACGCGCCCATCATCCTCGAACACGCCCTCGTCGCCAAACGCGTATTGCTCATAATAGGTGCTCCAGAAGTCCCCCATCCGCAGCATCGCGCCCACATGAACATCCTCTGCTGCGATCCATGTCAGAATGTAGGGATTTTCCCGCGGCGAACGACGGATGTGGATATGGTCGTCGGCCGAATACCATCCCCGCTCAGGCATATTGATCCAGCGCTCCAAGGCCAACCGCTTCGTTGTATTTCCGCCGGGTGTTAGCTCGAGCTCGATATCCTTTGCCAGATACTCGAAGCCTTTGGAAATGGTTAGACGATAACTTCCAGGAACAACTTCGATTTCAAACCCACCATCCACGTAAAACGCACCATCGGGCTGAAAGGCGTAACCCTCAGCCCGATCAAAGCGGCCGTACATTACGCCTATGCCGACAGCGGGAATTTCCGCGGCCTCATCGTTGACATTGATCAATCGCACACGCGCCTCTGTCGGTTCACCGGTAGTCGCGTCGGTAATCTCAACCACCAGACGTGAAAGTGGATCTTCTGCTTGGCCGAAGGTAGTCCCGGCCAAAGCCAGGCAAGTTCCACCAACCAGTAGCAACTGGATTCTTTTGAGCATAGGGCAAAGTCTCATGGTATCATTTTCCTTTCATGGTATTCAGTCTTTCAACAACGCATCAAACCTTGGATTACCTCTTAGCCGGTCGAAGATGAACCAGAGCTCGAGCTCCTGTTTCAATAGCAGGTCATGGTAGTCCAGTTCATTTGCCTTGGTCAGAGTTTCAATCGCTGCCTCGTGATCACCTGTAACTAAATAGGCGACTGCATTGCGGAATTCGATTTCTGCTTCGAACATGTATTTCCATCTGATGGAACTACCCTGCTCGCGGGTTATTACGATATTGGCATCCATCTTTTCCCGGTCGCCCACAAGCGCGTAGGAAAGCGTTAAATTGGTATGGTAATTGGGCGAAATCAGCGGATCTTCTTCAATTCTTCCTTCCAGGTAAGATCTGGTTTTTTCTGCTACTATAAGCTGTTTTTCAGTATCGCCTGTCTCGAAATAAATGAGAGCGGAAACAAGGCTTGTCGGCCTTATCACCAAACTGACTCCACCAGTGAGAGAAAACCCTTCATCCGGATCCAACTCTTCGATATGGCGCAACGCGTTTGGATAGTCGCGTAACATTACCGCTTTCCAGGCCTTGCCAGAGGGTGATTCAATAAAGCCGGGAATGGCTTCCATGTCAGAGATATACGCTTGCTTGTCTCCCGTTTGAAAATAATCAACTTCGGCCAATCGTTTCCGCCATTGGGTGGGATTGTCCGTCCACTCCAAATTGCGCAGGATCAACTCTCGCGCCTCTTTCCACATGAGTCCGACTTTGTAAGTGCTAAAAAGTCTATTATTGGCTCTTGGTGACAAAGGATCTGTGCGATGTATTGCCTCATGATGGTGTCGCGCTTCAGCCCCACGTCCTAGGTAACTATAACGATCGGCCAACTCACTTTGTGCCAAACGGAAGGCGGGATCTATGGCTAATGCTTCCAGCAGGAGACTGATCGCGAGGTCGTAGTTCTGTTTCTCATTCCATTCAATGGAGTATTGAACGAATGGAATATAGGCCAGATTGGGTCCGAGGCGCTTGGCTTGGTTAAAGGCATGGTAGGCATTTGCCAAAAGTTCAGGATTATTACGGCGTTCTTGGTTACTCCACAGGTCAATGCGTTCGACAGCCAATTGGGCCCACACCTCGGCGAAATTGGGATCAATGGCGGCCGCCTTCTCCAATAGCGCAATTCTTTCCTCATCCGTTCCGGACAACGAATCGATCATCTGCTTTACTTTCACGAAAAGGTCGTAGGCTTCCTGGTTTTCGGTGGGTCGCCGTTCGATTTGGGCAATCGCCTTCGGGGTTAACACCGTTTCCAACTTATCGGCGATCTCTTTGGCTACGTCGGCCTGGATGGTAAAGATATCGTCGAGACTCCGGTTGTAGTTTTCCGCCCAGAGGTGATCATCGGCCTGGGCGTCAATCAGCTGGACGGTGATCCTTACCTGATTACCCGCACGCCTGACCGATCCTTCCACCAGGTAGCGAACGCCGAGCTCCTTGCTGACCTCGGTGAGACTTTTTATCGTGTCACGATAACGAAGGGTTGAAGTACGGGAAATCACCCGCAGTTCGTCAATCCGGGATAGATTGGTCAGTATGTCCTCATGTACTCCGTCCGCGAAAAACGCGTTATTCGGATCGGGACTCATGTTGGCGAGGGGGAGTACGGCGATGGATTTGTCGGACTCAGAGAGTCCTTGGGACTTGGGGCTAAGGTTGGGGGACGAGCCCTTCGACATGCTCATGGCAGGGGATGTGTCCGAGCGGAAGTAGAAAAAGATGGAGAGGGCTCCAAAGATGAGTGTTGGGACCGCAGCGGCGAAAAGTAATGAATATAAGTTTCGCTTCTTAGCATGAGCCTTAGAGATCTCTGTTCCCTGAGCAATTTTGGTCGTCTTAATCCCATCCGGGGTCAGCTCAAACGCCCAGGCCAGAATGATGGCAATCGGGAAACCGAGGATCACACACAGCATGACAAACCTGAACGCCCAGATAGGAATGCCAAACCCTTCAAAAGTAAGGCCAGCCACCTGCATAATAACCCAACCCACGACCGCATAGGTAATCGCCACCCGCATAACCTTGCGACGCTTCAGTTCCTGCCAGAACTTCAAAAATCCTGAGGACTGGTCACGTCTTGGTGAAGAGCCTTTGTCTGGACTGGGAGGAGTATCTTGATCCATGGGGTAATGAGTTAGAGCACGGGAAGCCCATTCATATACATCCAATTTCCCACAAAAACTCAAGACTGGATTATCCGCCTTCGCTCGCTGGGTCTGCGGCGTGACGGGGACGGGCCGATCCGCCTTCGGTACTACGGCGTGACTAGGGTGCGTGGGACGAATTGGCTGGATGGGGTGTTTGAACAGGGATTGGGGAATGTCCTTTTACTCATCGGAACTGTGACCGCTTCAATAAATACCAATATGAATGGCGGGCTGGAAAGGCCACCTGCGCCCGGTCTCCATTCCTGTCCGTTTCCCGTCAACTTCAGTGTTTAAAGAAGCTCATTCCGTGCAATTGGTTGCAAGGAGAACCTTGATAGCATCGCTGAATACCACTGTTTATAAGGGGGACAAGTGGTGGCGGAAACTGCGTCTGTTTTTTTGCAAAAGTACGAGTTATCTCTTCACCTTGTGTCACGTAGTTTTGGAATCATCAATGCAGATCCCAGCAAGGCAATGGATCCTGCCCATAACCACCAGGAATCACCGATGCGTCCGTGGAACCAGATTCCTGCGCTGCTGAAGATTCCCGCGAGTCCCCACATCATGCCTTTGAAGCCAAAGTAACGACCACGGTAAGCTACGGGTGTAAGTCGACCCATGTAGGCCAAACCTATGGGGAAGCTAATAATCTCACCAAGAGTGAATAGTCCCATGGCGATGAAATAACCGCTCATTGTCTTGGCGAAACAGAACGATGCGGTGCCGATCGCGATGCACGCATACCCCAGCGTTATGACACGTTTGTAGTCCAGCCTTTGCATCCATTGGCAAAGAGGTAGTTCGATGACAACAATCAGCAGGCCGTTAAATGCCATCACCAACCCGTACTGGGCTGGAGTCAGTCCATTGTCGGTTGATGCAATCGACAATACGTTGAAGACCTGCTGGAAACAGGTGGCAACGAGGAAAACGGTCAGCAGGTATTGGAGTATGGGGCCGTGTTTCAGCATGTCCAGGAAGGCTTCATTCCAGCTCCTTAGAATCACCTGGAACGAGCTCACTTTTCCTTTGATCGTTCTCAAACCATGGGGCAGCCACACAAAGGCAAGTAAGGCGAAAACCAAAGTCGTTGCCGCATCACCTATGAAAATCAAAAACGGTGCTTTAACAAACAACAGCCCAGCGACGGTCGGGCCTGCCGCGAAACCCAGGTTGAGTGCTAAACGGAATAAGGCGAAAGCGGTCAGCCGTTTTTCTTCTGGAACCAAATCCGTCAACAAGGCGGTCGCTGGTGGACCGAAAAGAAACACCGCAAAGCCGTGAATGGTCGACCACAGTGCTAGCCACATTAAGCATTCACAGAAGTAGAGTACGATCAGAGTCAGGGCACTGCTGATCAATGAAACGACCAAGGTATTGCGTCTTCCTATCGCATCCGACAGGTAGCCGGCCACAAGGGGAGCGACCAATCCTCCCGCACTCAAAGATGCCAGGACCAAAGCGATCTCACTTTTGTCGAAACTTCGTTCCTGAAGAAACAAGGAGAAGAACGGAAATACGAAAGCACCAAACTTGTTGAGAAACTGCCCGATAATTAAAACGTAGACGGGCTTTTCAAACGTCGTCAGGTCGATCTTCAATTGTCTTGCAAAGCTGTATTGATTGGAGGCTCGGATGCGTTGAGTTAGCGTTTTCATTGTGATGTTTGGATTCGAAAAACAAAAAACCCTGCTCTTGGAAAAGCAGGGTTATCGAAAGTCTTTTTACTGGTCGCTGTTTCTATGGGGTCCCAGTACGATTCACCTGCTTGCGCTGCGCGCGTGTCCAATTAAAACGTACAATATTCACACGACCGTAGCTGTTAGCTTTAACGGTTAGAGTGAGAGGCTGTTTAAGCTCGTTGGACATCTGGTAATTCGTGGTGAAGCTGGCAACGAACAGCAGTTGTAGTTTTCCCGCAAGAATATTTTTAACGACTCACTTTAGCGGGGCGTGATTGTTTTTACGGAGTAAATCCCTGACGGCGGTTGTTGTTCGCCTCGCTGTCGCCTTCGGCTCGGTATGGCAAAACCGCCCTACCTAAGGTAGAAAAATCCAGGGTAGGGACCGATCGCCGAGCGGTCCGATATGCTGAAAGGGTTGTTCGTATATTTTTTTATTTGAACAGGAGGCAACGGAGAGAACGGAGGAAAAAATTCAATACAACTCTGTTTCCTCCGTTGCCTTGTAGGTCTCCTCATTATGAATTTACCGGATTTTGAGCACTTCCGAGAATGGGTCCAAACCACTCGTCGGAGGAAGTGCTCGAAAAATCCTTTGATGTTATTAGTCGTTGAAGGTGCCAGGAATCTGCGAAGCGGTTGCAACCGCTTC
>JAQBYJ010000177.1 GCA_027622555.1 Verrucomicrobiota bacterium | reverse complement strand
CGCAAGGGGAGAGCCAATGGGGGAGAGCCAATGGGAGGAGAGCCAATGGGGTCATATCTCCATTATTGACAAGATCCGTTCGCATCGGCTTTGCTTGTGGCGAGACGCAGGAAAAGGAGATCTCCCCGGATAAGAACACCAACTGTTCCGGTTCGCTTCGCGCCCGGTCTTGTCGTCGCAAGCTCCTCGGAACCACCACGCAAGCGCGTCATTTACCCTACGTCCTAAACCTGAGGGCTTCGCGATGCTTGGTTCGCTCGCCCCAGACGCTAAGCCTTTTATGATGTGTTGTTCGCTTCGCTGTCGTCATTTCATTCCTCGGTACTTGTACATCGCCTCGTGGTTTTGCCTTAGGCTTCCTCTCCACCGAGTCTCGCGACTCCGCAGTTGCCATCGGCTAATACTTTTCATAACTTATTTTCATTATTGAACTTAACTTACAGGTTTTATGTATAGAGGACTTGAACCTCATCAGTTGATGCCCATGACGGGCGTACCATAGGCGCTCGACCTAATGACGACTCCGCTACCGCTTCGTCGTCATAGGTCAGCTTAGCGTTAGGCGGCACACCAACGCGCTATGAATATCAAAATCCAAGAGGACAGTCGAACGTTTCGAGAATTCTACCCAGACCCAGCCGTGCGCCATCAGGTGCATTACAGCTTTGCTCACAGTTTTCTGCCTCAGTATGTCCAGCAGAACCCTTACGCGTTTTTCTCGTACATCCTGCGCCAGGACATGCCCGGAGGGGCGATGGAGCCGACTCGATTTATTCACAGTCAGTGGACCATGTTTGAGAAGATGGCGGGGATGGTTCAAAGAGAGAGTGATCCTTTCAAGGACGGCATGGTATTCCGTCGGGTTTCTGACCTCACGATGTCCACTCAGGAAGCGGGAGGTAGGCCGGTTGCGCTCGTGCAGATGCCAATGCCCGAACAACCACTTGAGGCATTCTTTGTAGCAGTAACGTTGCTGGCTACGCCAGCGCACGCCGAGAGTTGGCCCCGCGATGTGCAGGCGAGAGTCTTCACTCTGGAGGCAGAGTTTTCTGAGCATGCGGGTGAAGGCAAGACGGGTGTGGTTTGCGAGTGGGCGAAGAACGGTGACCACAGGAATTTCGGATTTGGAATCCGCGCCGAGCAAGACGCATTTCTTCGAGCTGTGAAGGCAGCGTTACAGTCTCCTGTTACGCCAGCCGCTGCTGGTTACACGCCACCGAAGGATGGGGCATCAGCCACTACCACTCTTAGAGCCGGAGACGATCCACCAACACAGCCACAGTCGTCTCAAGAATCGATCAAGCCCTGGTGGAAGATATGGTAATTGTGCCGCCTAACAAACCGGATGCACAAAACGCCGCGAGAGCGCTCCGGTTTCATTCTGGACGCCACTGGCGCGGCATCTGTGATCCGGAACGTTGGAAAAAAGAATTTTAACCTCTGATCAACACAGATTCACACTGATCCACGAAATGGTTAGGCTATATAATTTTAACCGTCAGCAGTACTCATCAGTGTCACCGGTGGTTGAAAAAAAAGAAATGAAAAAATAAATCAGGATCCTAAATCTTGTTTGCGTCGAGCCATCTAGATCTCTGCCACTGAAAGATAGATTTCCCCCATGACCATGAACCCTTCTCGCAGATCTCGCCATAGTTCTTCAACGACGGTGGAAGATCAACTACTCAAATTCCAACAAGACGCTGCTCCAAATCCAGACTCGCGGGTTTTGGTGTCAGGCTTTGCGCCTTCTGTGCTTCTTGTGGTTTCCACATCTAATTTCCTGCCTCTAAATTGAGGAACTTAGCATTCTGCAAAAGAATAGATGAAGAAAATCGGCATAATAGCAGAATACACTCCGCGCTTCGAACCGCATCCCGCGACTAGCAACGCGATAGAGCATTCCCGTGAATTCCTTGGACTCGATGTCGAATACGACTGGGTGTCTACGGAAGATATTGAAAATGACTTCTTTGAGAATTACGACGGCCTGTGGGTGGTGCCCGGCAGTCCCTACAAAAACATGGAGCGTACGCTTTGGGCTATACGCTATGCACGCGAGCACGGTGTTCCGACCTCCGGGACCTGTGGAGGTTTTCAGCCTATTATTTTGGAATATGCACGGAACTTACTTGGATTCAAGGATGCCCAGCACGCGGAATACGATCCGTACGCTTCGAAGCTCTTCATCTCGGAGTTAGCTTGTTCACTTGCCGGAAGAGAAATGGATCTACATCTTGAAGCAGATTCCCAAGCAGCGAAGATTTACGGCGTCACGAATGTACGAGAAAGCTACTACTGTAATTTCGCGGTGAACCCGGAATATCTTGATGAGATACAGACCGGGCCCATAAAGATTACGGGCTCCGATGCGGAGGGAGAGGTTCGAGTCATCGAATACTCAGATCATCCCTTTTTTATCGCCACGCGATTCGTGCCACAGACTCTATCGACACCGGACCGGCCCCACCCGCTTGTAAATGCTTTTCTAAAGTCCATTACCAGAGACGAACATAATATTTAGATACCACCGAAAGCCGAGTGGCTGAGCCAAAGGTAGCGGAAAATAAATTAACCGCGAAGGATACTTCACGAATGAAATAAGAAGGCCTGACAATATACACGGTTTTTTGAACAAGAGGTAACAAAGAAAACGGAGTTTCGAGTATCACGACATCGACATACCAATTGCTGAGATGGGCACAGATAAAGTAATAGTTTCTTAACCACGAATCGACACCAATGAACTCGAATAGTAGAACTGAAAAAGGAAAAATATTGAATGGGATTTCGTGTCCAATCGTGGTTAATTGTTTATTTTCAAAAGGAGCCTGTTTTCAGTTTTTCGCGTAATTTAGCGTTTTCGTAGTTTAACTTTTGTTCTTCGAACTTATAATAATACCAGTTAATCACGGGGTCACGGTGATTGGTCGGGATATAAAAATTTTGCTTAAAAAAAAAAGATTCTACCTGATAGGGACAAGGCTCCCGTAACTCATAACGTTCCGGGACATGGCGTCGATGCAAGCATCGAGCCCTACAATGGGAGGAAGGGGAATGAGCCACGGAATTCAGGGGCTCCCCGTAGAAAGAATCAAATTCTACGAACACAACTCCCCACGAAATGCGCTTAGTTCCTCTTGCCGAATTCAGGTGCTGGACGTTAAAGCCCTGTAACAAACGCATTGATGCGGCGAAGGGCTTCGCCGATATTCTCAATCGAGTTGGCGTAGGAGAAGCGGATAAAGCCTTTGCCCTGCTCTCCGAATCCATCACCGGCCAGACAGGCTACTCCGGCTTCCTCAAGGAGGCGACGTTCCAGTTCCCTTGAAGATAAGGGAAGCTGCGACACATTCGCGAATGCGTAGAAGGCTCCCTTGGGTACACGACAGTTTATGCCAGGAATTTTATTTAACCCATCGACAATAAAATCACGGCGTTTGCGAAAGGCTTCTCGCATTTTCACAACGGAATCTTGAGGACCGGACAACGCTTCCATACCTGCGCGTTGCGTAAAGGATGCCGTGCAGGAATTACTGTTTACCATGAGATTTTCTATAGAATTAACGAGCCAATCGGGGTAGATACCGTAGCCTAATCGCCAACCGGTCATGGAATAGGTTTTGGAAAATCCATCCAGGATGATGGCCCGTTCGGGAACGCCATCGAATTGAGTGATCGACTCAAACGTATCGTCATAGAGAAGCTCGCAATAGATCTCATCTGTGAGAATGACGACATCGTGTTTTACACAAAGAGCAGCTATCGTTTCGAGGTCTTCTTTTTTTAATACGCCACCCGTTGGATTTTGAGGCGAGTTTAAAATCAACAGTTTAGTGTTATCTGAAATGAGGGTTCCCAATTTATCGACATCGAAACTGAAGTCATTCGCTTCAAGCAGGGGTAAAGGAATCCCCTTGCCTCCTGCGAAATCGATGAGTGATTTGTAAATAGGAAATCCGGGATCCGGGTACACCACTTCATCGCCCTTCTCTACCAAAGCCAGGATGGCATAAAACATCACCGGTTTCCCACCAGGCGTCACCACGATTTGCGAACTCTTAACATCAATCTTTCGCGTCCTGGAAATGTGCTGTGCAATGAGCTCGCGAAAATCCGCCTGTCCGCAGGTAGGACCATAGCTTGTCCATCCATCATCGATAGCCTGTTTACCGGCTGCGACAATGTTCGCAGGTGTCGGAAAGTCGGGCTGCCCAATCTCCAGGTGAACGATATCGCGACCCTGTGCTTCGAGCCCCTTTGCCTTGGCCAATACTTTAAAAGCGGTTTCGGTTCCTAACTGCTGAACGGCGTGCGTTAATAACATGAATAAAAGCTAGGTGGGGGATTGTGGACCAACAAGTTTATTTCTCCTTGAGAAGTTTGTAAGTTATAAATAAAACGCTCGATTTCATGCCGATCAATGGCATCATAGAAAAGCAGTTACCCTAATGACGCCTCTAAACCCAAAGGACTTCCCTATGCATACAACACGAATCAATCGTCGCACCTTTTTAAAAGGTACCGGTGTGGCCATGGCCCTGCCCTTCCTGGAAAGCATGGGGCCGATGAGCTTAAAAGCGGTCGGAGCGGCCGCCAAATCCAGTGAAGTAGGATCTCCTATGCGCATGGTTTGTATCGGGAATCCGCTGGGCCTGATGCCTGATAGTTTTTTCCCACAAGGTGAAGGTCGCGATTATGAAATATCGGAGCTGTTGCGGCCTATAGAAAGGCACCGGAAGGACTTCACGGTGTTCTCGAATCTGGATCACGATATTTCCGGAGGCCATAGCGCCGTGCACGCGTTCCTGAGTGGAATAAAAGACCAGGATGCTTCGGACTGGCCGGAAGGTAATATTTCCGTCGACCAGCGTGCGGCCGAATTCGTTGGAGCTAGAACTCGTTTCTCGTCACTGGTTGTATCCCCCGGGTTGGCAGGCGGAGACCTGGATTGCAAGCTCTCCTGGACACGCAATGGGATCAATGTGCCGCCCGTCAGCAAAGCCAAAGATTTGTTTCGCGCACTGTTCGTTCAGGACGATCCCAGAATGCTTGCCAAACAGCAATCGGCCTACGATGTAAACGAAAGCATCCTCGATGCGGTAAACAGTCAGGCCAAAATCCTGAGTCGGCAGCTCGGGAAGACGGATCAGGAAAAGCTTGAAGAGTATTTGAATTCGGTTCGGGAAATTGAAAAGAAACTCGGCATGTCTCGGGAATGGCTTCACAAACCAAAACCCGAAGTGGATATGCAGGAGCCGAGCGAAGGCTCACTCACCTATACCGTTCCAGCATTCTACGACCTTCTGGCGCTAGCGCTTGAAACCGATTCCACCCGAGTTGCGACACTCGGAGTGCCAGGAAACATCGATACGGCAGATCTTGGATTGGTCGGCGGTTATCATGGTTTCTCTCACCACGGAAAAGCGGAGAAACTTCGTCAAGGACTACTGGTTATTGAAAAGTATCAGGTAGAACAAATGGGACGTTTTCTGGACCGCCTTAAAAACATCAAGGAGCCGGACGGCCAGTCCCTGTTTGACCGAACCATGATATTAATGGGAAGTGGCATGGGCAATGGAAGTTCGCATTCCAATAAAAACTTACCGGTGGTACTGGCAGGCGGTGGCTTTAAGCATGGCGAGCACAAAGCTTATCCTACGGAAAACCACAAACGTGTCCCACTTTGTAATCTGTATGGTTCCATGCTTCAGCGTTTCGGCCTGGAAATAGACAATTTTAACAAAGGTTCCGGAACATTAACCGGCCTGGTAGTTGCATGAGTTCGTTTAAACAAAAAGCCTTCGGTGCCGTTGTAAGTATGGCTTTCTGTACACCGGGAAGCTTTCTCTCTGCTCAAACGGACACTTATTACAATGCAGTTCAGCCTTTTCTGGAAAGCTACTGTATAACGTGTCACGGACCCGATAAACAAAAGGGCGACCGTCGTTACGACACACTTGAAGCCGATTTCACGGATTTGGATTCGTTGAACCTTTGGCAAGACATCGCGGATCTGATGAATCTGGGCGACATGCCTCCGGAAGATGAAAAACAACCAAAGCCGGAAGATAGACAAGAAGTCGTTAACTGGATTACCGCCGAGCTGGAAACGGCTTATGCACTTCACAAAAGCACCGGTCGAAAAACCGTGTTACGTCGACTCAATCGAACGGAATACAATCGAACCATCCGCGACTTGTTGAAACTTGGACCCTTACTCGCCGATCCGTCCGAGTCGTTTCCTCCTGACGAAACAGAGGAGAACTTTAATAACATAGGCTCAGCTTTAATCACTTCGGACTTTCTACTTCAAGGCTACCTCGACGCAGCAGAAGCTTACATCGAATACGCCACGATGCACGGTCCTCAACCGGCTATCCAAAAGTATGCGTTCGAAGCACCCTTTTACACGGCTCGCAATCGTTGGGACGGAAAAGATGTTGCCGGTGAGTTTCAACACATCCGGAAAAATACCACCGATCAGGATGGCTTTATGTGGCTTGAAGATTTGGAGGAAGGTGTCCCTGCAAGTGGATTCTATACCGTAAGATTTAAAGCCCAGGCCATCGACCGCGTATACCCCTACCCCGAAGAAATTGTGGGAACCCGAAAAAGCGAACCGCTGCGCGTCGATGTGATCGCCGGTTCACGGGCGTATGGGGAGTTGGAATTCAGGACGTCGTCCGATCGCAAAGTAGCAAGATTCGTCATCGCGGATGATCAACCTGAGTGGTACGAAGCCCGCGTCTGGTTGGATAAAGGCTACCAACCAAGACTCACATTCCCGAATGGTCCGCCTCGCGTGAAACCGCTGCGCAAAACACTGGTTCATAAGTATCCTGAGCACTTCCAGGATTTTATACATAACTGGACCATTCCCGGCGATGGACTCTACCCTTATTCAATCGAAGAAGCTGAAGTGCGAAGAATTGAAGCTGAGGCAACACAGATCGCTACTACCGTTGGTCAAGTCCTCGACACGGAAGGCACGTCGAACAAATTCAATCGCCGCGACGGCTGGGCAGCATTTTATAGTGGCTACCACGGTCCACGTATCCGTGTGTTCGAAGTTAAGCTTGAGGGACCCTTTTATGAGAGCTGGCCCACTCCCAGCTACAAAGCATTGTTTGGAGACTTTGAACCCACCATGAAAAATGCGCGGGCGATCCTGACACGATTTGCCAGTGCAGCTTTCAGAAGACCCGTTACCAACGACAAACTCAACATCCTTCATCAGCTTGTTCGTTCCAAAGCCGAGGAAGGCAAAAGCGCGTTCGAAGCGTTAAAAGTCGGTTTTCGAGCCATTCTGTGTTCACCCGATTTCCTGTATCTACAGGAACCCGAAGGTCGACTCGATGATTACGCCTTGGCTTCTCGTTTAAGTTATTTCCTTTGGTCTACACAACCTGATGCTGAGCTGATGGAACTGGCAGCATCGGGCAGACTTTCTGATCCTAAAACGCTTAAACAACAGACGGTCCGCTTGCTACAAGACGATAGATCGAATGCATTCACCGAATCATTCACCGCGCGCTGGCTGGAGCTTTATAAAATCGGAACCATGCCTCCAAGCGATAAGGATTTTAAAACGTACTATATTGACGGGCTTGAACATTCGATGAAACAGGAGACTCAAAGATTCTTCCGCTACATCCTGGAAAACAACCTATCGATCAACCAGTTTCTCGATTCTGATTTCACCTTTGTCGATGGAGGATTAGCCAGACTCTACGGAATGGAAGGAATCAACGGGCCAGACTTCCAAAGAGTCTCGGTTAAGAACGATCCACGCAGAGGTGGCTTACTGGGCCATGCGAGTATCTTGACGGCCAGTGCCAATGGCATCGATACCTCTCCGGTTATTCGGGGCATCTGGGTATTGGAAAATATATTGGGCTCGCCGCCTTCACCTCCCCCGCCCGATGTTGAACCCCTGGAACCGGATATACGAGGAGCGACCACGATTCGGGACCAATTGGATAAACACAGGAAAGTTGAGACCTGCTATGAGTGTCACAAAAAAATCGATCCCCTTGGATTTGCCCTTGAGAATTATGATCCCATTGGTGCTTGGCGTGAACGGTATCCGAGAAGGGACGATTCCGGTCCTGTTATTGATGCTTCAGGTCAGTTGCCCAATGGCCACAAGTTTGACGGAATTGAGGACTTCAAGGACGTGCTTTCAGGTCGGCAGGAACAATTCGCCAGCTGCCTCACCGAAAAGCTGCTCGCCTACTCCATGGGCCGCACACTCGAATTTACGGATCGACCAGAAGTCAACGGGATCGTGCAGGAGCTAACAGAAAGCGGTATGGGCATGCAGGACCTGGTGCTCCTGGTTGTGCAAAGCGAGGCATTCCAAACCAAATAAATCCGTTTAGCCTCAGCGCGTGAGAATCCACTCTTAGGTTTGGATTGACTCATTTTCCAATTGCTTGGAACTTCGACCACTTCCCTACGCGGATTCAACTAACAAGTGCAAGAGGCTAGAAGCTTTGTATTATTGTATGTGTGGAAGATTAGTTCTTTGATGTGGTTTACAACAG
>JAQBYJ010000176.1 GCA_027622555.1 Verrucomicrobiota bacterium | reverse complement strand
CCATCAACCAGCATCTTTGTAGTGTAATCAAGTCTTCTTTTTAGGACGCTAATTCAGAAACAAAGGGAGCATTATCAGAATTGTGACATTCTAGACTTGTTACCTGACGGGACTTCTATTTCGTAAGCTGGTTTTCCAACCTCCAACCTAACACCTCTCGTATCGTGCCCGCGAAATTGCCGATGATGTTCAAGAAAGCCAGCCTGGCGTGGATATTGTGTCCTGCCCTTATATTAACGAATCCAGCCAGAGCGCAGGAGAGTGAGCCTGAAGCCCCTATTCTCGATTTGGATGAATTCATAACTGAAGAGGTTTCCCAGGAATTATCCGATTCCCTCCTGCCCACCGATAGAAGCGTCAGCTCCGCATTTTTCGAGGACATGAAACTATTGGAGATTCCCCGCTCCGTGATGGTCCTGTCTCCGGAAACAATGGAACAGTTCCAAATTAAGGACTTTGATGACCTTCAAAAGATCGGAGCTGGAACGGAGCGTTATAATTTCTATGGAATAGCAGGTGCCCCGGTTTTGCGTGGTTGGCAAGGCGGCATCTACTTCAATGGTATGCTGCGGGCCTTCCAGCGGAATGAAATGCCTACTTCCTTTGGAGCCCTTGAAGCCATGGAAGTCGTTAAAGGACCCGCACCGGCACAGTTTATCCCAAGTCATGTGGGTGGTTATGTAAACATGATTCCTAAATCACCCTTCTTCAATGAATCACGCGGATCCGTAAAATTCCAGATTGGCTCGAACGATCTCTACAACTTGCAAATCGATAAAGGCGGTCCATTCCTGATAGGTGACAAACCCGCTGCCTACCGAATTTCACTAACGGTCCAGAATGCGGACTCATGGTACGACCGTATTGGCAATGATTTCATATCTCTCTACAGTTCCATCAAAACCCAGCTTTCAGAAAATACCTATCTGTTTGCCGGCGCTGAATACTACGAATTTCGGAGTAATGAAAATGCTGGATGGAATCGGCCATCGCAAAACCTGATCTCCAACAGCGAGTATGTGATCGGTGAACCTTTGAGTCTGGTTCGTTCCAGTAAAGGAGGAATTGCTGATCGCGCTCTGTTGGGGAGAAATGCGGACTTTCGTGCATTGGTCGTGCCTGCATCCATTGTGAATGATGCGCTTGCCGATGGGCGAGTGAATGCTTCTCAATTAGCAGCGCTCAAAGATCTCAGCGACTCCGAAGTGCGCTCCAGTATCTATGACGGCTTACCTGAAGATGTGGAACAAACCTCGAGCGGGTTTCTCTACACGCCAGATTACTTCCTGGCAGGAGGAGAAGTATTTACCAAATCCATTCGTGGTAATGAAGTGCTTTCAGATTCCTCGGACTTTGCAGACTCGGAAGACCTTATGCTCTTCGTTGATTTGGAACACTTCCTTTCTGACTCAACTACCCTAACCAATAAATTTTTCTTCGAGGACATCTACACCGACAAATTGTCGTCCTACCAATACGCATTTCGCTCCAGACAAACAGTGATCGATGATCGACTGTCAGCAACCACCACATTTGAAGCAGGAGAATATACACAACTCATCCTGGATTATGGCGTCCAGGCACGATTCACCGATGCAATTCAGTTGCAGGATTTCTGGTCTGAACCCTTCGCCAGAAGAGATATCTCCAAAGACACGATAAGCAAAAATACGGTATTTCTTTCTGGAGCACAGATCGACCCTGTTTCGGGGAACAACTACTGGGGCGGTGGCTTCGGTGCAAGCGGTCCCGGCGGTCATGCGGTGGAATCAGAGCTAGCCCAACTGGGTACCTTCGCTTCCGCATTGATGCTTGTCGGAAAACATTTCTCCCTCATTACGAGTCTCCGTTGGGACTCTGTGGATTTCGAAACGAAGATACCAACCGGGCCAACCGACATTGCCCAAAACACAACTGAAGGCGACGACAGCTTTTTCAACTGGAGTATCAATCCAACGATTAAGGTGAGTGAACAAGTCAGCCTCTATGGAGCCTTTCAGGAAGCGACCACCTACGCTCCGCTACAAGGAGGCGCTGTTCTGGGCGATCAGAATTTTGGTGATTCACAGCTCAAGGAAGTCGGGATCAAATTTTCACTCCTGGAAAACAAGTTGTATGCAAGCGCCGCAGTATACGAATGGAAACAGTCTGCCTTTAACGACCGAACCAACACGTCTGATCCCTACAAGTCTGAAGGAGTCGAGATCGAATTTGCCTATGAAGTAAATGACCGAACCACGATCATTGGCTCCTACAGCGATCGTGAAACAAGACGAACAAGTCCCCTGGGATTTCGCTCCATGCCGTTCGGACTGGTGGATCCGACCGGAGCGAATAACGACGAAATCGGCATCGCGCTGGCAGCCGGTAGTTTGTTGCATCAGTTTTCCGGCGCTTTTGGAGGCTTCACTCCTCAGGGAAGCAGCCCGACCAACAATCCCGAGCTCATCGTTCCGGGTGCGCCCGAACAAACTGCCAAGTTATTTATTGCTACCTCCCTGGATGGCCCGTGGGGATTCGCAATCGGAGTCGTTCACAGCAGCTCCTACTTTTCCAGCTATGATCGAAATATCCGGATCGATTCATCGACCGTATTGAACGGCAACATCAGTTACAAAACCGATAAATGGAAAGCGATGCTCAGTCTGGAGAATCTAACCGAGGAAGATTACTTTGTTGGCTCCGAACCAACCTTCGCGGCCAATACCATCATCACCAAAGCACCGGAAGATATTCAGGGAAGGCTAACAATTACTGTTCCCTTCTAAATATTCCCAGATGATACTATTGTGAGTCGATTCTCAAAAATGGTCATCTTGAAATTCAGTCCCACAATCGGTGTTTGCAGGCGGCTTTCACGTCTATTTCTAAATCCAATCCCTGCGCTGACGATTCTTCTGTTTACGGGAAATAGTGTCTGTTGGGCTCAAGACAGCCAATTGGCCGATACCGTTTTTATCAACGGAACCGTTTACACCATAGATGAAAAAAGAACCATTCGTGAAGCGGTCGCCATTAAGGGAAACAAGATCCTATTCGCCGGGAAAGAAAAAGAAATAGTTGCCTATGTAGGAAACAGTACTCGAATCATCGACATGAAGGGAGGCGTATTGCTGCCAGGATTTACCGATGCACATACCCACCCAATCCAGGGAGGCTTTGCTCTGACCAGACTCTCTTTTGAAGACATCGATGATGCAAAAATCATTCAACAGAAGCTTGCCACCTACGCGAAATCTCATCCCGAATTAAAAGTAATTTTTGGCATCGGTTGGTCTTTGAATCAGTTTAAAGATGGCAATCCACATAAGCGCATTCTTGATGCAGTCGTATCCGACCGTCCAGTCGTCCTGATCGACTCCAATGGTCACAGCGCCTGGGCAAACTCAATCGCCCTTGAGAAAGCCGGAATCAATCGTAATACACCTACTCCAACAAACGGATACATAGAGCGCGATCCTCAATTACAGGAAGCCACAGGCACCCTTCGCGAATCAGCCCAAGAACTCGTATTAAAACTTCTTCCTGAACCCACTTTGCAAGAACAGGTCGATCAATTGCGTGCAGGTCTCGAATACCAAAACGCTCTGGGATACACCGCTCTTATTGACGCAAGCATCGGGGCCGGAAACGAACAAAACGCCTACCTGGTCCTGGCAGATCAAAAGGAACTAACAGCTCGTACGCTGCTAGCGCTGAGATCGGGTGAATCGTTGCTGAAGACCGATGTGGCACAAAACGAGATTACACAAACGGTTAATCAATTGAGTGAACGACGCGACACAATCGAACGACGCTCGCAAGGCCTGCTCTCGGGCAATATGGTAAAGGTATTTGTAGATGGAGGATTGGAAAGTTGCACTGCTGCATTCCTACAGAACTACGCTGATTCAGGATGTGGTAGCAGTCACCTAGGAGAAATCAACATGCCTGAAAACGTAATCCAGGAATACGTTACCGCTTTAGACAAAGCAGGCTTTCAAGTCCACTTTCACACCATCGGCGATCGAGCAGCGCGAGTCGCATTGGATTCCATCGACAGTGCGCAAACAACCAACCGGACCATCGATCGGAGACATACTCTCTCTCATTTACAGTTTGCCCACGAGCAGGACTTTCCTCGTTTTAAACAACTGAATGTCTATGCAAACATTCAGGCTTTATGGGCGTTTCCCTATGACGATTCGATGGCCTCATTCATAGGTTCGGAAATCGGAAACGGGATTTATCCATTCCGGTCACTCCGAGATGCTGGATCCACGCTTGTCTACGGTTCCGACTGGCCTGTATCAACCGCGAATCCCTTCCACGCGACGGAAGTAGCAGTCTTAAGAAAAGATCCCTCCAAGCTTACCGGACAAGTTTTGCTGCCAAACGAAACTCTAACCGTCGATGACATGATCACCGCCCTCACCAATGGCGGTGCACGCATCATGCATCAGGAGTCCATCCGCGGCAGTATCGAAGTCGGAAAACTAGCAGACCTGGTTCTACTAAACCAAAATCCCTATCACTCAAAACCTACCGACCTATCGGAGATAACTATCGAACTCACCATGTTCGATGGCCGTGTTGTCCACCCCTAATTTAATAGTCATCCATCCCTCAAAGTATGTGTTCAGCAAAAATGCATCTATCGCAATTAGAGATCTTTCAATTTCGTAACGACAAAACTAAGCGATAAAACCTAGACACTCCCAATTCCTGATTTCCCTTAAAGCGAATTCGTTCCCGTAGTTAAGATTGACTCACAATTTCCTGAGTCATGAAAACTAGCTCCCAATCTACTAAGTCGTCACTCGATTCTACATGCCATTGAAACTCCTCCCATTCAGAAGTCTGGTCGATCTCGATTATTATCTCACCAGATGAAGTATGCGCCAGACTAGAATAGGCAACGACAGCATCTACAGTTCTGGGATCCAAACCCAATTGAGCTTCAATTCCATTTGCCAGGCCATCCTCGTCCGCATCAGCAAAAAATCCTGAGATCTCACCATCTTGAAGCTCGGAAGCGTTAAAAAAAGCTTGTCTCCAACTTTCCCATTCTCGGCCGAAAACCGCTTCGAATTCTGTATAGACGTCGATTATGTATTCTTCAACAGGATTGCTGGAATTCAATGCTCCACTCCAATGCTGAAAACTCCAACCAGCTGATGGAACAGCTTCCAATTGTAGAGTCTTTCCTTTATCCACCGGGGTTCCGTCAGGTGTGATGCGTATTTCCCCGCCACCAATTGATTTCGTAGAGATGTCCACCTGCTCTAGAAAATGAGCTGTAATATGAGCGCCCTGCCTAGCTTCAACAGCAATCGGATTTAATGACCCAATGCTATCACCAGACCACTTTTCGAAACGATTGCCAGGATCAGGAATGGAATATACTTCTATCATGGCCCCTATTGGCACGGCATCCAGATTGTAAGTCGACTGTACTTGCCCAAACCCATCAACCGAAGAGGTAATTGTTACAGACTCAATGAAACCAATAGATGTACTTACGGAATAGCTATTATTGAATTCATTCATTTCCATCGTAAGTTCCTCGACATCTACCATCGCCCTAAAAAAAATGTTGCCGATGGGTACTCGGTCGGGAATTGGAAAACTAAATGGGAAATTTAACAATTCACCCGCGGCAAGACCTTCCTGACCGATAGGCAGTTTTCCAATTTCTACTTCGCTGATATCTGATAGTGATGGATCGCTTGATAAAAATAATCTAACTGAAGTTCCTTCATCAACAGCAACAAATTCCAGCCCCAGGTTTCGAACAGAAATCGTTCCGCTCAAGAGCTGCCCTGCTTCCAATTGTGGACCAAGAGAATCAAGGGAAATTTCACCGATGGACAAATCGCCAAGCGCGATCGTTGCGTTGTAGTAACTACTTGCGTTTGGATCACTTTCAAGAATCAGTTTATGGTTTTCATAAAATAAGCTTTCCAAGGTAATCCCTGGTCCAAAATCTGTATACACCTGTTTCGTATTCGCAGTTGGGTGGTAGTACAAAGCATCCCGATCAAAACTAAAGAATCCAGACCCTGCCTGCAACAATTCTCCGCGGGCCACAGCTGAAGTAGAATCATCCGGAAGATCGTTTACTACCTTTGCCGCAACCATTCCTGTTTCATCCAGGTGATCCCAATTTATACCATCCAATGAAAATGCTACCACGCCATTCACACCGACTGCAATAAATCTGTCCTCGAGCCAAACGACTTTTGTAAAATTCCAACTAATACCGGGAGTCTCCCAATCCAATCCGTTTTGGGAAACAAACAATTGTCCAGTCGGCAATGAACTCCTAGGTGATTGAGTTTTAACGGCAATGTAGGCATCACTGCCGTTATTTGCCGTCGAAATCGTTTCCTTGTAAATATGGGGATATAATCTATTACTCTTCCAGCTTTGAAGATCTGCAGTAACGTACACCTCAGCCTCGTCAAATCCGTGAGGTTCTTTTGGTTCAAGGTAACTCTGAACCACCAATAAATTTCCATAGGATTCAATCTCACGCAATTCGCCCATGATCTTCACGTTACAGGAAATCCACACGTCACCATTTATGGAATAAAACAACTCATTTGAATCTGTCCCGATGACAAGGACACCCCCATAGGTTTCAAGGAGAGTAATATTGAGGCCTTCCGGAATCGGAATCTCATTCCAGGTCGTACCCAGCTCCAATCCCCCCTTCGCTAACAAAGCTGGGGCACTTTCATCGGTAGCATCTGTAAATAATCCAATAAGAGTCCCGTTAAAAGTATGGAGCTCTTTTAGATGACGGTCTTCATAGGGAACCCGAGGCACCCAATTCCTACCATTCTCGGACGTCCAAATTACACCGGCTCCATCGAAATAGACTTCTCCAGTGCCAAGCACTCTGAGATTACCATATAAATAGTACTGACCGTCCTCAAAAAATGCGTCGCCAAGTTCAAACTCTTGAGCCGTCAATGCTTGCGAATTCCATGCGAGACCATCTGAGGAATGATAGACTCGGACGCCACGGTTAAAAGGATCATCCACAATGACAAGACCGTCCCCTCCGGCGAGAATCTTAATATGTTTCCCACTATTGTCCTCTGCCGTAGGGGCAGGAAGAGATTTCCACTCAATACCATCTTCCGACCTGTGAACATCACCCGTTCTCGCCAAAGCATATGCCACTCCTTGATAGCTATCGATTTCTGTATAGTTATACAATTTACGATTTGTAGATATTGGGAGTGGTCCCTGGGATACGATTTTGCCTTCCGCCGTTTTATAGGATTGCCCATTTTGGACAGTATAGATTTCATAGTCAACATTGCCAAATTGACGAGGGCTCCAATTTAGACCAAAGTTCGGTCCCCCAGACTCAAATTCCTTCACCCCATTCGCATACAATTCGATTTTCTCAAGATCCCCAAAAGGATCGATTATCAATTCGTTCAAATCAACAGGTGATAGTGCATTCGCATAACGTACTCCATCGGTGCGATCAATATAAACAACAGGCTTACTTAACTGTTGGCCGTAACCTGGGCCAGAACGAGACGGCAGATTGTCAGGGAGTGAATCACCCAGTTTTGTTGATTGCATTAAACCGTTTTCGGACAACATCACCAGGTCTCCATTACTATGCGCCATACTGAAGTCGCCATGGACGTTGGGGAGATCATTATTAAAAACCTGATTAAATTCAGTTGAAGTTGCCGAATATTCATATTCTGGGAAGTCCCACCTATGTGTTAATATCATTCCTCCACTGCCAAATAAATCCCTATAACTGTTTGAAACAAATGGCCTCCAATTGAGACCGTCCTCTGAAATGACTCTGGAATCATTACTATACAAACCGGTTTTAGTTAGGATGAATTGGGCACCTGTAAAAACAACTTTCCCGAACCAATCGGGCCATTGGACAACATCCCAATTAACACCATCAATTGACCGGTAGGTTCTTGCCGTATCCAATCCAACAAATATTCCATTTCCATACGCTACGAACCTGGGATAATTATCTCCGTCAAAAGTCTGCCATTCCGTTCCATTTTCGGAAACCGCCAATTTTATTCCTGTTTCATACAAGTCGTGAGCCACATAAACGCCATTTCCGTATTCAACTTTCCTGATAAGAAAAATTTGTGGCGACGGTGCCGACTCCCAGTCCACCAGATTGGCAGATGACACAGCCTCCTTCTGCCAATTGAATATCAGATAGTTTTCACCATCGAAGATAACATCGTTAATGCGTCCACTCATTCCCATGTTCAAGACCATCCACGTTCGACCGTCCGACGACTGGTATACCCTATCGGTCCCTCCAAAACAGAAAAACTGTTGGTTAACCTCTTTAACGATGAAGCCGTCATCTGTGCCTATCTCAGGCCAGTAGTTTCTCTCCTGATTAGCAGTTACATCCTCCACTACCAGCAAAGCTTTATTGGTGTAAATCGAACCGAAACCACCTTTTCCTTCCAAATGATACAAACCCGTATCATCAGGCGTTGCGTTTTCTAAGGTGATCGTTCTTTCGTTCGCACCCTCAACAGGCAGATCGTTTTTATACCACTGATACTCAATCGGTGAATTCGAATCGAAGTTTCCATAGAGAAACGTTCTCCCACCTAGTGTAGTGCGTCTTAAATAATATAACATATTGGTTGACTTCCCCATCGTCACTGATTTAGGCTTT
>JAQBYJ010000175.1 GCA_027622555.1 Verrucomicrobiota bacterium | reverse complement strand
CGAGGGCAAGTTTATTTATCAATCCCTGTAACCATACGCATTATACGCTCTAAATAATTATACCGTGGTTTTTATACCTGGCTAATCCGACTGGTGATTGCCGCGGGACTTCTCATCGGAATTGGATCCTCCATGTTCATGTTTGCAAACAAGGACATTGCACCCGATTGGGATATGGTAAGCGTCATCAATTTTTTGATTCGTGGTCTCGGTGATACAGCTCCGAACTTGTTATCAACAGATCTGTTCGACTTCACCATCAACGAGCACCAACCCTATTTGCCGATGCTGATCTGGGGTATCGATTTCAAGGTGTTTAATTCATTCGGACTACTGCCGCAAATATTGATGCAGCTCTTCGCAATATTGAGCGTAGTGTTGATCACGGGTCGAAGTAGATTTGGTTCCAGTCCTCAATCAATGATGGCCATTGCGATCACGCTGTGTGGTTGTGCGTTGATTTTATCTCCCATGCATTGGGAGAATCTTGTCTGGCCCAATCAGGTACACCTTTACGTATCAGTTCTCTTCTCTGTAATTGCACTCTCGGTGGCGGTTTCTATTCCGAAGCGGAAATGGAAACATCAGATTCTACAAGTGTTGCTTAGCAGTTTATTTTCGGTGTGTGCCACATTCAGTTTTGGCTGGGGCCTTGCGGTCTGGCCTGCCTTGTTGATTCACGGACTCTTGTCCCGGTGGAATTGGCGAGCTTATCTAACCCTCGTGTTGGCTGGTGCGTGTACTATCGCTTTTTATTTCAGTCGGTTCAGCGTAATCGCCGGTCATGGCGATCCGCTCGAATCATTATTTGATCCCATTGCGATCGTAAATTACGCCGCGCTTCTGTTAGCGTCTCCCTTGGTTTTCGTTGGGATTGGGAATGCTCTCACTTACATTGTGGGTTATCTGTTTCTTGCTGTATTCACCTTTTCCTGTTACCGGGCGTACATTCAACGACAGGTCCTTGATGATCGCCAATTGCGAAGCTTGTTGGTATGTTTGTTTTGTGTTGGCGTAGGTCTCATGACTGGATTGGGGCGTAGTGGTCTCGCTTCAAGATACATGCTCATTCCCACCTTGTTCATCATTGCGCTGCCTGGATTGTTTCCGCTTTTCACTCCAATTTTGAGTAACGGTAAGAAGCTTGTTTTGCTTGCATATCTATTGGGGATCCTTGGATTAGCGAGTGCCTCCTTTTTGTTCGACGACGGCTTGCGCAGTAGGCAGTTCATGATCAAAGATGGAGCGATTGCTGCGGCCTTTGGAACCAAACCCATTCATCGCGGACTGTCTCCCGTTCTTGAAAAAATCAACAATCATGTGTGGCCCTTTTATATCAAGCACCACGGTCATTCTCCACCTGTCAATATTCTTACCTGGATAAGTAAACCCCTTCCAGATGCATATAAAACTGATCCTTCAACCGGGACCGCGCCTCAATGCATCGGGTTTGTAGACAGCTTCGATAGTAGAGAAGGTGACCCTGAGTTTGATATCATACAAGGTTGGGTAAGGCTCGGACCAAAAGGAGAACGGGAAGCCCAGTGGGTGGTTATTACCAATGCCTCTGGAGTGGTGGTAGGGTTAGGTGCTACCGGAACGGATCGTCCTGATGTGGCGAAACATCTAGAGGCGAACTGGTTTGATAACCTGTTGACCCGGACGAACCGAGCTGGCTTCTCAGGGTTGGTACGCTCGCGACCGGGTGAGGCGCTTAATTTCTTTGCCTACAAAGACGGTGAATGTCACCTGTTTGCAAACAATGTGAAAGCTCCCGATGCTGAAATAATCGCGCCGTAGTCGAGCCACTTCCTCTTCCAGGGCAACATCCATAAGTCATGTCTTGAACTGCTATCAAAAATAGGGATCGCGGATCGACTTTCTTTCAGTTTGCCCACTTCAAGCCTTTGAAACTGTAACCGATGTTTCCGGTTTATTCCTGTCGCACCCCTTTGGCTGTTCCCACTCGTGCTTTAGGTACGACGGAGACTTCGGGTACCCCCGGTGCTTGACCTTTCCGGCAAAACTTACCAGAAATCAGGGCATGAACCCACTACCCCTGTCTGTCGGGCTGTTTTGTGTCGTTGCCATTCCGCTGGCAACCGCGGAACAAACGTTGCACTCGTTCAAGCGACTGCACCTTGATGAATATTACTGGAGTGAAGGGGCAGCGCTCGGCGACCTGAACCACGATGGCCATACGGATGCCATCTCCGGTCCGTATTGGTGGGAGGGACCGGGCTTCACGAAGCGACACGAAATTTATCCGGCGACGCAGAGAACGAAGACGACAAAGCACGGAAAGGAAGTCGAGTTTCCCGGTTTCGAGGGCGATTTCGGGAGCAAGAATGCCTATTCAACCAACAATTTTTTTGCCTTCGTTTATGACCTGAACGGTGATGGTTGGAACGATGTGCTGACCTACGGCCTGCCTAACACACCGGCATATCTATACCTCAATCCGCAGGGCGCGGAACAGCACTGGGAACGACATACCGTGCTCGAGCATGTGGACAACGAATCCCCAACTTTCACTGACATCACTGGCGACGGGAAACCGGAAATCGTCTGCAACTACGAAGGCGACTTCGGTTATGCCTCCCCGGACTGGACGAATCCCACTGCACTTTGGAAATTCACACCTATAACTGCGAGCGGTGACTGGCCCCGGTTCACCCACGGTCTCGGCCTGGGCGACGTGAACGGAGACGGTAGACTGGATTTGATTTTCAAGGACGGCTGGTTTGAGCAACCGTCCTCTCTCAAGGAGAATCCCGCCTGGAAATTGCACAGCATCCAGTTCGCTCCCGCCGCCGCGCAAATGTATGCTTACGACGTCAATGGCGATGGTCGGGCGGATGTGGTGACCGCGCTTGCAGCGCATGGTTATGGTCTCGCCTGGCACGAGCAACTTGCGGAAAAAGATGCGTCCGGCTCACCGCTATGGCGCTCCCATGTATTCATGCACAAGAATCCGGACGAGAATCGATATGGCATTGCGTTTCCTGAATTGCACGCGGTCGAGTTTTTCGACGTGGACGGTGACGGACTCCAGGACCTCATCACCGGCAATTGCTACTGGGCGCACGGTCAGGCTCTTGCACCCGGCCCCAGTGAGGAAGGTGTGCTCTACTGGTTCAAATTGGTGCGCAACGCTGACCATTCAGTCGATTGGGTTCCAAATCTGATAGACGACCATTCCGGCGTGGGGCGCCAGATTGGCACCGGAGACGTGAACGGGGATGGCCTCCGGGATTTAGTCATAGGTAACAAGCTCGGCACATTTGTGTTTGTCCACGAGATGAAGGACGTGGGTCCGGAGGCGTGGGCGGCTGCGCAACCGAAAGTGAAATTTTCCTCTGCAGGTGATCAGCGAATGGAGTCCATGAGCATCGTCGTGCACACGACCCGACAGAATGGCAGCGGATTGGTGGTGCAACCTCCCGCCACCACGCCGACAAAGTAGATTAGCGGTCGTGATTGGGAAACCATGCAATGAGAAGGATTCTCCTCAGCTGCCACGCATCTATTAACTTCGTATCTGATTTATTGCCCCGAATAAGTCAGAGGTAATTGCAAAGGCCTTGGCCTCCGGGAGAATAATCTAAAGACCTTTCCATGAATCTTCTTCATAACCGAGAGTTTCAAAATCTCGGGCATAAATAGAGTGCGCCCGTCTCGCCAAATCGGTATCGAAGGAGGTATCTGAAGGAGGGGCACTTTTGTTGCGGTGGATTCCGAGCAAACCACCTATGCAATCATCATCAATGCCGATGCGTTTCAAGATATGGGTCATACCTTCATTAAATTGAGTTTCGAGTTTATAGATGCCCGTATAATGAATGGCATCCATAAATAAGACCGAGTGTTGTTCATCCCAGTGATGATCTCTTTCGCCAGTGGTTTCTGATTCAACAAAAGAAACCAGGGTTGAAAAGGGTATTGCGGAATGATCCGTTCCACCCTCGCATCCATTCTGCCGGGCAAATTTCCTTACTGGTTTAAGGATCTTTTTTCTAACACTTTTGGAGTATCCTACATCGTGACCATAGGCTAACTTGTTAAGCCATGCTGAACGCAGTCTAGCGTATGGATTACGCACAAAACAATAAAACTCATAGTCCTCCGTATTAGATAATGCATGCCAGTAATCACGCAACGGAGCAAATGGGAACTCTCGAGCCTTCTTGAACAAGCGATAGCGTCCATTTGATGGATCCTCCATACCGAAGGCTTCCTTAAAACCCTGGTTTAGAGCATGGCGGACGCTTTTCGTTCCCACCTTTGGATTAAGAACGATTACCAGACGTTTCTCCCGATTGATGTAGAACTTGAATGGGCTGAAATGATGGCGTTTCATCAAGCGGATTGCTGCCCCCTTGCCTTGTTTGCTCTTTGGATCTCCCACTATAAATTCTTGTTTAATTTCAGTCCATACTTACGCAGAAGGAATATGGGTCAAGGACGCGTTGCCCCATTTGGTCAAACCTATCACTCAATATCGTGGATCTATAGGAAGAGGAGACCACTACCAGAGTAACCGATCCGTCCGGTCCATACCCCCTTTGGCTCACCCGTGAAACGTATTTCAACCGGTTTCGGCTGCTCACTGAAATTAGCCATTTAACATTTTAGGATGGAAAATGCTACGATGGGGCGATAGGATATTTTCATGAAAGATTTTATACGATCTGAATGGCTACTTGGAGCAGGTTTCTTACTCGGCTGTTTCGTAACAGTAATAGGCCAGACGGATACCGAGGAGGCTGACAAATGGAAGGAATTGCGCATGGATATGGTCGATGATCAAATAAAACAGCGAGGCATCCGTGATAAGGTGGTTCTTGAAGCCATGCGTAAAGTAAAACGCCACGAGCTGGTGCCTGTGCATTATCAGGAAATGGCCTACGAAGATCATCCCCTTCCGATTGGTGAGAATCAGACGATTTCCCAACCCTACATAGTCGGCCTGATGTCCGAGTTACTTCAAGCCAAACCGGGAGACAAGATTCTCGAAATCGGCACAGGCTCCGGCTATCAAGCCGCCGTACTGGCGGAAATGGGGTTAGAAGTCTTTAGCATCGAAATAATCAAACCATTGGCTGTTCGTGCTGAGGCCGATCTCAGACGACTGGGATACTTCGATGTTCAGGTAAAACATGGAGACGGTTACCTCGGCTGGCCCGATGAAGCTCCCTTTGATGGCATTATCATCACGGCTGCTCCGCCTCAATTACCCAAGCCCCTTATTGAACAACTTAAAACAGGCGGCAGGCTGGTTGTACCGGTCGGTCGTAACCTCCAGGACCTGAACGTTTATACCAAAAAAGCCAACGGCAAGGTTTCCAAAAGGTCGGTCATCCCGGTGCGATTCGTGCCCATGACGGGTCGAGCCCAAGAGGATCCCTGAGTATAATACTAACAAAGACTTCGTGCAATAATGGTAAGGGGGTGGAGAGATGCCATACGAACTATAACCGGACAAGGATCAGTTTTTGGCGGACGATAAATCATGAATAATTGGATGGCGCCATCCACAGCTCCACTATTTATACTAGACGACCTCAATCCATTTCTGAAACGCAATTTCGTCAACGTTCCGACCGCTTAACACGATGACAATATCGCCTGTTCCTTCGAGGTCGGCACCTTCCGCAAGCACTGCTGCCGTCGCGATCGCCCCCGAGGGTTCGGATCGTAAACCATGCTGTTCGTAGATCCACTTCATGGCCCGTTGCGTGTCCAAATCGGAAATCAACGAAACACTTGAAATATACCGTTGCAGGATTGGCCAATTGTAATCGCCAACAGAATACGAAAGAAGGCCGTCGCATATACTATCGGGGTGATCGATGCGTATGGGTTTACCTGATTCAAATGATTGCTTGAAATCTGCTGCTCCTTCCGGTTCCACCGCAATAATTTGCGCGTCCGGAAATCCATCGGCGATTGCAAGCGCGTGACCCGCCATCAATCCACCACCACTGACAGGACAGAAAAAATGCGAAATCTCGCGCTCCTGGATCTTCAACTCATCGACAATCTCCAGCCCACCCACGCCATTTCCCGCAATTACATACGGGTCGTCATACGGCGAAGCCGCAACCGCGTTTTCTTCCTCTGCTATTTGCTGTGACAGTTTCATGCGTTCGCCTGTCTCCGCGTCACGAACCTTGTTGAAGGTACGAACTTCAGCTCCAAAGGATCGCGTCCGTTTGAATTTAATCTCCGGCGCATTGTCTGGCATCACCACAATCACTCGTTTCCCATACCGCATGCCCGCAAACGAAATACCCGACGCAAAATTTCCCGATGAATGGGCCGCCACGCAACGCTCACCAATCAGTTCGCAATTGTTGGCCATCCAATTCAGTGCGCCCATCAACTTAAACGATCCAACTGGAGTCCATCCATAATCCTTAATCCAAACGCGACGCGATTCTGGAAGTCCAAGACGCTTTTCCAATGGATAGGATCGGATCAACGGAGCCGGTGAAAAATGCTCACGGATTACAGTCACTGCATCTCGAACCTCGTTAATAGTTGGGACTTTTATTGCCATTCCCTATGTCATACAAATCCAAAGGATTCCGGCGATTCTAAATCGTCACCTCAGTCAATAGCGTGGGGGCAATCTATTTCGCAGTGTATCCACCATCTTCACGCAGATTGACCCCAGGGATATAGGAGGCATCGTTGATGCAAGAACGTAGAACAAAGCAGGGACCAGTCTAATTATTGGCGATTCATGAAAAACAGAAACGAAGCGGGTAACCGAATGGAAGGGCGCTCACCAGAACTTTACGGTGTTTTTCCATTTTAAACGATGCCCTTGGGGAAGTGGACATGATTATGAAAGGAATCAGAGTCGGGGTGTCATGGATAATTAGACTGATTCTTATAGGATCTACTTCTTTCCAGGGCATAACGCCCAATTAAAAGTGTTACCTATGTCTTTAGACAATCTGTTACCGATCTGTTTAGATCATACCTGTCTCCAAGACATGACCCGTTTTGCTGTCTCCGAAGTATCTTTCCTATCAATACTCAGCCCGGGGAAGCACCCTTCAGTTTAAAGCGCCCGAGGAACCGGGTAACTACGTGATGAAATACATCTCCGGCCAAGAGAATCGGGAATGGGCTACCCGGGAATTTGTCGTGAAGGCCAAAAAATAGCTCAACTGCAAAGCGCTCGTTCAATAGTGGACAGGGAAGTTGTTAGGTGTTTTGTCAATATCCAAGACGTGTCCCCTTATGGCTCTCCACTGGTAATTTCCGCACGGGAGCAACAGTTCCAGGCACGCTCAAATGCAATTTTCCCGCAGGAGACACAGTCCCCTCAAGAGCGGAACGATGACTGATAACCGCTCCAGGGTAGAAATGAGCCGCAATTTCAAGGCGTGCCCGTCTGATTATGTCCTCCGGTTTTGAACGCAGATCATCCGTATAAAGCTTGCTGGCAAGCTTCCGCAGCTTTCCCGCTTTTACTTTTCGCGAGATTTCACCGGATCGAAGCGGGTCGGATGAACCAAAAATCAATGCCATAAAAATTTATCCGTTTAAAAGTTGAAAATGCTCGTACTTAATAATTTTTGCATGATTAAACCAAATAATCGCTAAATTCCATACAATTAAATCATTTTAGCGTTAGAGTGATTTCCAAAAAATTGTTTATTTAGCGCTTTCAAATCACTCATTTAACAAAATATCATCGAATTTATCCCGATATTTGCTAAATTTCATCACTTAAGCGGGTGGGGCATCAGGTTTTCGTGTCATTTTGCGTTTTCGGCAACAAGCGCCACGATTGAACTGGTTCATTCCCCGTTGCTCGCTGCGGGGTTCTAAAAAAGAAGCTCATCCCCAAAGTCCGGTCCCCGCTGTGTGGGGAGAAAAATGCGTAGATACCCCGTTGCTTGCTGCAGGGAGTAGCGTTTTTAAGGGCATTGGGTTCATTTCCCTTTTTATCTTTATCAGCAACAGCCCAACCCGTCACGAGCGAACCGTCTTTCAATGTCTCAGCTTCGTTCCACGCGGCAAAAATAGAGCAGACAAAATCAAGGACGAGCTCATCAAGTTCGATCCCGATGCCCCAGATTGGCCAGGGATGGTTGAACGCCTTCTCGGCAAAGCATAATAACCCCTCCACTGAGAGATTTAGTCAATAGTCGAGACATGACCCCGTAGGCTTACCCTTTTTCTAAAGATTTCGCACTTAGAAAACCCAGATGGGATAGACTCCTATTTTAAATTCCGGTCTGAGATTCCAGTGACTGGATGAAAATTGGTCTCAACATGGGAATGCCTAACTTAATGATGTGGAACAAATTGACATTGTTTTATTAACAGCCGAAACTGGGTGGTAAGGAACTCACCCGTAAATTTTAATATCTAGCAGGGCTCTTAAAATGGCATTACTAAAAGTCACCAAATCTACATTGTATATCCAGACGAAGATCAACTTCTGCACAACACCTCCTTTTGCTGGATTAGGCGGTTTAGGGATGTGGTACAGCTATTGTGTTGAGAGTGAGTTGAATAAATGGGAAGTTGCGTCGCGAACTGCCCGGATGAAAGAGATTCGAGACATGGCCGCATTAACCATTCATCCTTCCGGGGTCACCGCAAAACATAGAAAGAATTCTAAATTATCACACACGTGTTTGATTATTCCAAAGCAAGGAAC
>JAQBYJ010000174.1 GCA_027622555.1 Verrucomicrobiota bacterium | reverse complement strand
CCGCTGATCTTTGTGGGTTTCCGAGAGTATGCGTTTGTTATATTAACCACTTGCCCTATATCTCCGAAATTCCCTTTGGGTCTGCCCGGAATGGCGCTAACTTAAGGGGCTGAATTGAGAGAAAAAGAGCAATAAAAAGCTTACGTAAAGGCCGTTGGTTGGATAGGTTTTCGTATGCAAAAACTAGAACGCTTCCTTCCCGGGTTTAACCATGTTTTATGTGGCAAAGCGCCTAAGACGACCTTTACGCAATTCCGAGAGAAACTGGTGGAACTGCGCCGGTCAACGCTTTCCGAACTCGCCTGTGTATTTGCCGATTTCATTCCTCTGGAGAAGCTTTCGGCCAAAGCGAAAGGAAGTCACAGCCGTCGGCGTGTTTACACTCTGAATGTGACGTTCTGGAGCTTTTTGCATCAGGTGTTGTCCCCTTCGATGCCTTGCCGCGAAGTCGTCCGCAAGGTGCAGGGCTTTTGCAGTGAGAACAACCAGCCGTTGCCAAGCTCCAGTGACGTGGCTTACTGCAAGGCAAGGGCGAAGATCAAAGACTCGGACCTGGATGACATTCACTCCCAGGTGTGCGAAAAAGTGGGGCAGCGCGTGTTGAGGGACCAGCTTTGGAAGAACCGCACCGTCAGGGTCATCGACGGCACCGGTATCACCCTGCCGGATACTCCTGAAAATCAGGCGGAGTTTCCCCAGCCCTCCGTCCAAAGAAAAGGATGCGGGTTTCCGGTCATGCAAGTGGTGGCCTGTTTCTGCCTGGCCAGCGGAGCGTTGCTCAAGTGGGTGGAGACCGAACTGAAGCGCCACGAGAGCCGCATTCTCAGGGAGTTCATCGGCTTCTTCAGACCCGGCGATGTCGTGCTCACCGACCGCGGTTTCAGTTCTTACGGCAATCTGGCATCCCTGTTCACAGAGGGGATTGATGCGGTCATGCGCATGCATCAAATGAGGAAACCGGATTACCGTCAGGGCAAGGCCCTGGGTCCCATGGACCGTCTGGTCACCTGGGCGAAACCGAAATGCCCGGAAGGTTGGGACGGGGATCACTGGGCCGGCCTCCCCGCAACGATGGCACTGCGTATCGTGCGCATCCGGGTCGAAGTCAAAGGCTTCCGGGTGCGCCGGTATGACTTGGTGACCACGCTGCTCGATGCTGAAACCCACACCTCCGCGGACTTGGCCGAACTTTACTTCCGTCGCTGGTCCGTCGAGCTGTTTTTCCGTCATATCAAAACGACCATGGGAATGGAAATGCTGCGCTGTAAAACCCCGGAAATGATCCGCAAAGAACTGCGCATGTTCATCATCGCCCACAACCTGATCCGGGCGCTGATGCAGGAAGCCGCCGGGATGTATCAGTGCGATCTCACCCGCATGAGTTTCAAAGCCACAGTCGATACCTTAAGACAGTTTTCCCCAGCGATCCACGCGGCCAAAGACACTCCCAAAACACGAAGCCGGATCATTGACGAAATGCTCCTGGTCATCGCCAGCGAAACAGTCCCCCTCAGAGAAAACCGCAGTGAACCCCGGGCGGTCAAAAAGCGTCCCAAACCCTTTCCCAGATTAACGAAACACAGGTCCGTTTACACCGTCCCGAAATCCAGAAGACATAAAGGAAAATACAAATCCAAAAAAGTCGTTAAGACGGCTTAAGTTAGCGCCATTCTGGATTGACCCCTTCCTTCTTACTTCGATTTTGTTGATCGTTACCTCCACCGCCGTGACTTGAATGTTTTTGGAATCCCGGATGATTTTTGATCCTCCGGAAATGTAGCGGATCTCGTAGGTGCCGGGATCGTCCGGCAAGCGCAGCTCCGCCTTCTGTACTTCCTTGACGTATTGATACTTTATATACTTACCGCCTTCACTGGAGGGTTCGGCGACAGACACATAGTCTCCCTGCACCGCAGGTCCGGTCCACTCGACCTGAATGGTGGAGCCGGCAGGTCCCTTTTTGGGTGCGTCGACACTGGCCTTCGGTGCGAGCGCCTTGAAATCCCGGCTGGCCCAGATGGCCTTGTCCTTCCCGGAAATGTAGCGAATCTCGTAGACTCCCTCCACGTTGGGAACGCGCAAGTTGGTAGGGCTGCCGTCTTTGGTGTAGGCGTAGGTTTCGTATTTGGAAGAGGGCGCGTCCTTCCCGGCAATGGCGAGGTAGTCCCGGTTGTTGTTGGGCGCCGTCCAGGTCACGTCGATAGTCGAACCGGCTATGGCTTCCTTGACCGCGTCCAGTGTAACCCCGGGATTGTTGATTTTGATACTCTGGCGAGCGACAATGGTTCGGTTGGCCGCATCAAAATACCGGACTTCGTACAAGCCCTCCTCGCCCGGCAGTTCAAGACTGACCAGATTCTTGCCCGCCACGTTTACTTTTCCCAGGGGACGGAAAAAAGGGGGACGGAAAAAAGGGTCAATCCAATACTCTTGCAATAACAAGTGGCCGATTTAACAAGATTGAACAATTACGTAAAAACCTGATAACAAAGGTATTGGATTGACCCCTTCCTTCTTACTGACCCCTTCCTTCTTACTAACAAGATTGAACAATTACGTAAAAACTTGATAACAAAGGTATTGGATTGACCCTTTCCTTCTTACTTGGATTGACCCCTTCCTTCTTACTTGCTCTTTTTCTCTCAATTCAGCCCCTTAAGTTAGCGCCATTCGGATTGACCCCTTCCTTCTTACTTTCGAAAATGGCTTTTTCAAACTGCTCTCCGGTTCTCGCCACAGTAAACAAGTCCTTACGATAATTGCCCCGTGACAAAATATGGTACATTGCTCCGGGATACTGAATGCGAGGTTTTCTGGCCATGTTTGGAAACCAATGGAAAACGAAATATTCAGTCAATACCAAACATCAAGGGCTGACCCTTTATGTCCCTTATGTCCTTCTTCCTTCTTACTCCCTTCCTTCTTACTCGTCTGGGCCAAGATAACAAATCGCTCTTTTTCGGTCATCGGTTCAGTTTCCTTCCATGGCATAAGCGCCAATAAAAAGTGTTACCGATGTCCTTAGAAGATCTGTTACCGATGTCCTCGGATCATACCTAGGCTCGCCTCCTCGACCCCGTTGGCTCGCCTCCGTTGGCTCGCGGTAATCCCGTTGGCTCGCCCTTCAGGTTTTGGATGAAGCGGATTTAGATGGATGAAAAAAAGTTATTTCCAGCTATGAAAACACTTGTTGTAAGAGCCTGAAAAAGTACTTGTCTCATATAGGGGGACGGTGTCACCGTCTGGCCCGCTGACTTGATTTAAAAACCTATAATCTTTTTCTCCGTCCGGGCCGGATACTCTGCTCGATTCCCTGTTATGTCGTCTGCCATTCCTGAAGCCAAACCTTTGACCCCTACCCAGTGGATGATCTGTTTTATTGCAGTCATCGGATTCGCCTTTGATATCTATGAATTGCTGATGCTGCCGCTGATTGTGCGCCCGGCTTTGATGGAACTGATCGGAGCGGCACCCGGGTCACCTGAATTTGGCATGTGGGTAGGACGCTTGTTCTACATACCGGCATTTTTTGGAGGTGTGTTTGGTCTGCTGGGAGGTTGGTTGACCGATCGCCTCGGTCGGCGACGGGTGTTAACCTACAGTATTTTGCTTTACGCGATTGGGGCGTTTGCCGCCGGGTTTTCCACCTCGGTGTGGATGCTGCTGTTTTTCCGGATCCTTGTGTTTGTCGGGGTATGCGTCGAGTTTGTGGCCGCGGTTGCCTGGCTTGCAGAACTGTTTCCGAATCCGAAGCAGCGGGAAAAAGTATTGGGCTACACCCAGGCATTTTCTTCCATTGGTGGCTTTATGGTTGCAATGGCTAATGGTCTGGCGGTCACCTACGCCCTGCATTTGCCAGCACTGCATCTTCCGGATTTTCTGAATTTCTTTGGAGGCACTATCGGGGAAGCGAATGCTCCCTGGCGCTATACCTTGATCTCCGGACTGATTCCTGCGATTCCGCTGCTTATCATCCGACCGTTCTTGCCCGAATCTCCTGTCTGGCAAAAAAAGAAGGATGCCGGCACCCTCAAGCGACCCCACATCAAGGAGCTATTTGCCACTAAGAATATGCGGCGCACAACGATTGTGACCACGATCATGTTTGCCCTGGCATACGGCGCAGCCTTTGGAGCCATCCAGCACATGCCGCGCATTGCACCCGGACTGGCCGAAGTACAGGCCCAGTCACAAGAAGCGGGCGAACAGGCAACCGCCAAAGCTTTGTCCGAAGGAAAACCTGCGGATGTGGCTCAAAAAGCCGGGGGAGTGGCCATGCGCCTGAAGGAACAGAACATCATTGCATCGTTAACCAAGTTTCAGGAAATAGGCGGGCTGGTCGGACGGGTGGTCCTGGTGCTGTTGCTCCTGAAAATCGTCAGCCGTCAACGTGTCATCCGTATGTTTATCGCTCCCGGTCTCATCGTCATGCCTCTGGTATTCGCCATGGCTCTGACTTCGAACCTCTCGCTTTCCTATGTAGGCATGTTTGTCATCGCCCTGTTAACCGTTGGACAATTCAGCTTCTGGGGCAATTACCTGCCGCGCGTTTATCCGGTGCACCTGCGGGGGACTGGGGAAAGCTTTGCCGCCAATATCGGAGGGCGCATGATAGGCACCTCCTTTGCCTGGGTTACCAGCACATTGGCCACGGTTGCCTGGATGCCGGGCGGAACTCCAACCTCCAAACTTGCCTACACAGCTGCCATTATCGGCTTCCTGGTATTTCTCGGCGGATTCATCGCCTCCTGGTACCTCCCCGAACCACCCAAGGAAGATTTGCCGGAGTAAAGAGACAGGATACTTCCTGTCCTAGATGTCAGACCCAACAGGGAAAAAGAAAAAGGAAACCATTTTATTGGGATGAAACTTAGAGCCAACCCAAGTGCGCGAAAAGGGTCAATGTTCATATTTCATATTTATGCTCTCTCCGAATACTTCTGCTCCCATTCCCACTAATTTTCCAAGATTGTTCTTGGTAGAGTGATGTGATTTATGTGTATAACTTCATTCACTTTTCTACTGAGAGAGATAGGGCAAATTTTTATGAATATGAAATATGAGCATCGTCCCGATAGGCTCTCTCGACCCCATAGGTTCTATTCCCCCCTTTTTTTCCACTTTTCCCAGAAAAAGGAGGCGTAGTTCCTGAAATGGGATCTCCACAGATCCGAGAAGTAATCATCAGGCCTTATCGGATTATTATTTTTGAATGCTTACTGTGAGGTCCGAAGCGTTATTGGCTCCACTGAACAATTGGATTCAGGACCGATTGTAGCTGTGGCAAATGTATCCTCCATTTTTCTTCGCTTTGGTTGCTTTCGTCTTATGGTATTCGTAAAACTTTCCTTTTCCCTGATTTTGTGATTACCCAATCAATGCCTAGATTCCTTACTTTTATTCTTTGTACTGTTTTTCTCACCGTTGCTTTCCAAGTGGAGTTTTTGGGGCAAAAGCCGAACGTCGTTTTTATCATTGTCGATGATTTGAATGACATGCCGCTGCAGCCAGGCGGGAAACCCCTGGTGCCGACGCCAAACATTGATCGCCTGAAAGAGCGCGGTGTTAGCTTTACCAATGCTCATACGAATGACCCGCTTTGTGCACCTTCCCGGGCCAGCATGTTGTTTGGGCTCTACCCGCAGACTACCAGCTTGTATTGGTTTGAAGATTGGAGAGATAACGGAATTTTAAAAGAAAGTGTTTCATTGCATGATAATCTCCGAAATGGAGGTTACGCTGTTTTTGGCACTGGCAAAATATATCACGGAAGTCAGACAGGATTGTTTGATGAATATGGCCATAATGGCGATGTGGGTCCTTGGCCATGGGATGGGCAGTCCACAAACTTTCGCCTGCCGCACCCACAACAACTTTACCTGTATCATGGACCTGATTCCGATATGGATTACCAGTGGGAACATGTATTTGGTCCTCTTTCAGATGTTCCAGTGTGGCCTGCAGATGTGGCGAATGGTATTCCGGGATACACGGGATGGCGGCTTTTTGGAAAACCCTGGAAATATGTGAATGATCAGAATCGCGATCCTATGGCGGATGAGCTTGGTGCTCAATGGTCGAAGGAAATTATCAATCGGGATCACTCCAAACCCTTTGCATTGTTTACCGGACTGATCCGAACCCACACACCTCTTTACGCGCCTAAGAATTACTTTGACCGTTTCCCTTTAGACACGATCAAACTACCCCAGGTAGATCCGAACGATTTGGACGACGTCGCAGAAGCCTTGGGGAACGAAGCACTGTATGGGTTTCGACGGTACAAGATGCTAGTGCGCCATGAGGGTAAAGACCTTTTGCGTCATTGGCTTCAGGCATACATGGCATGTGTTTCATTTATTGATGATCAGGTGGGTACCATTCTTGATGCGGTCGACGCGAGTCCTTATCGAGATAACACGATAGTCATTTTCACGAGCGACCATGGTTTCCATGTGGGCGAAAAAGGATTTCTTTATAAAGGCAGTCTTTGGGAGCCGTCGACGCGCATACCATTTATCGTAGCTGGAGTTCCTGGAGCACCCGAGGGAGTTGTCTGTGATCAGCCGGTTTCTTTGATCGACATGTACCCGACCTTCAATGAGCTCTGTGGTTTGTCCAAGTATCCGAATGAAGGTGGCAATGGTTACGAGCTCGAAGGTCACAGCCTGGTTCCTCTAATTAAAAATCCTGGAACCGAAGCTTGGACTGGCCCTGATGTGGCGATCACCGCTCTACCCGGAAAGGACCACATGCTTCATGCGGATTATGAAGGGTCGCTTTATCCACACTTTTCTGTTCGATCAAAGCGCTGGCGGTATTCGCTGACTTCGAATGGCGGGGAGGAGCTTTACGATCATCACAATGATCCGCTTGAATGGAAAAATCTGGCAAACGATCCTGAATTAGCCTTTGTGAAATCAGGTCTTAAAGCTGAGTTAATCGAACTACGGGAGGGGGACAAATGGGAGTCATTGAATCAGTTGTCATCCTGGACTATGCCTTCAGGAATGGGTGAATCCAGTCAATCGCAGGGAGAGATTCGTTTATTGGGGACAGCTTCATTCGATCTTTCAACATCGAAGGATTATGAGGATTTCGAATTTGAAGCTGACTTGAAGACTTCCAACGACAATAGCTTCCGCATCGCTTATCGCGGTTCCTTTGGAAATGGTGTTTCCACCCCTGTTGTTGGCAAAGATGTTGCTGGTCATGCCCATTTTCAAAACGGAGAATGGAACCGATATCGAATTCGGGTGCACGACGATCGACATCAGGTGTGGATTAATAATCGGGTCGTGAGCGATTTAAAAATCGACAGCCTGACAAGTACCGGCGCGCTCCGCATTATTTATCCAGGAGGCGGTAGATCTTTGCAGTTAAGAAACGCGCGGATCAGGGAGCTATAAAATCAGGCCTGTATCCGAAAATACACTTCTGCAAGTAGGAGCACTCGACGTTTCCACGACGGCTCGCTCCCGCTACGTTCCTCAGAGCTTCGCCGGACAGGTCGGCGACTGTTTCCAGCGAGGTTTTCAAACGAAGCTGGATCGACGAGCCCTACCAAGATCAGAATAGTTGCGACTATTTACGGTTAAACTGCGCTAATAACTCACCGCGTGGCTAACCATATTATTCGGAGTATCGATCGGTACCCGTTCGTCCAATCCGATCAGCTCACGCCATCGTGAGATCTTGTAGCTGTTGTCCAAGGTGATACCGGTAAGGGCCTCATCGTAATGAAACTCAAAATTCCCTGTCATAGTGATTGTATTCGCAACCGCTGCCCCTAAAAAGACTCCGCCGCTGCCGCTTCCTTTCAGCTCCAAATCTGCGTTCGGAGCATAGATGGCAGATTGAATGGCACCATTACCTGAAATTTTTATGGTTTGGCTGGAGCCGCTTGCAGCGGTTCCATAGAGTAGGAAATTTTTAGGTACGTCGGACATATTGACTATTCCATTTCCACCCACATCCACATCCCCGCCTACGTAAAGTTCTACCGACCCGTTTGTTGGAGTTGCTCCGGTTGGATCATTTAAAATGGTTAATTCGCCTTTGGTCGTAACATCTCCAGAGACCACAATTACTACTGGCCCAACGATTTCTAAATTGTCAGTGGAACTGTTGGAATAGCTTGATACTTTATAGTAGGTTGTTGTTCCGAAAATCCCTATCGAACCTGATGAAGGTAAAGTGGTAATAGCAAGAGGTAAACTTGATTCATCCGGGTTGGCGGCGTCTGGAAAGTCAGCTATGAAATCAGTTGCTATTCGCGTAGTGTCAACTGTTCCTGCAGAGGCGTTTAAATCCCCTGACACGATTCCTTGAGCTCCAATGGCCGGAGCTCCACCACCGGTTGCAATATATCCGAAAACATCAGCGTTGCCTGAAGCCAATGCTCCTGCGCTGGTGGCAAGGCTACCAATGGTTCCGTTCGCATTTCTATTTGTAGAAGTGTTATAAGGCCCATCGTCCGAGTTGTAGCTGTCGATGGCTATTTTATTTCCATTAAATACCACCGTATCTTTGGCAGTCATTCCGTTTAGAAAAACACCTTTCCTGCTTAGGTCGGTCCGCAATTGTTTCTTAACTGTGCCATAGGACGAAACAATTTTTCCTTCAGCAAAAATAATCGGAGACTCTTCATCCAGTACACTAGCGTAGACCTGGACATTTCCCGTTCTGCCATTGCCCAAACCTATATTATTGAAGTTTTGGTAGTAATTGTCGGTC
>JAQBYJ010000173.1 GCA_027622555.1 Verrucomicrobiota bacterium | reverse complement strand
CCATGTTTTAACAAACGTTATCACATGGGTATGCTTAAAAATAAACGGCTTGGTTTATTTAATTCTCTAAAATGAAACAAACAAACTCTATATTCAAAGAACTCCTCACAGGTCTTTTCGGGCTGGCCTTGGTAGGCAGCTCTCCCGATCTCGTCGGCCAATCCAATGACGGCAACATTTCCGGAACGGTCTATAACGAAGTTACCGGCCGCTCTTTGCAAGGGGCTGTCGTAAGGGTAATTGGCACCAACGCGGTTGATCGCACCGACCAAGAGGGGCGCTTTTTTCTTTCCGGTGTACCTGCCGGATCGCAGGAACTCTCCGTTTATTACGTTGGATTGGAGCAATCGACTACCACGGTGAATGTCTCAGCCAGCCAACCCCAGGTAGTCGTAGTCGGACTCTCAAGCGCAATTTACGATTTAGAAAGTTTTATAGTGGTCCCGCAGGTGGTGGGACAGGAGCGGGCCATCAATCAGCAAAAAACCGCTGCCGGGATCATTAATATTGTATCTGAAGAACAATTCGGTGCCATGCTGGACGGAAACATCGGTCAGGCGTTGCAACGGCTGCCCGGCCTTAGTGTGGACGAGGATCAGGATGGTTCTCAGGGCGCTATCAACATCCGTGGGATTGCCGGCGAGTATAACTCCATCCAGGTGGACGGCAACCGGATCCCCACCTCGGGCGGCGACAATCGCGCCTTTAATCCCCGGCAGTTGGCGGCCGATGGTGTCACCAACATTGAGGTGATCAAGGCCCCGACCCCCGACCGCGATGGCGATGCCATCGGGGGCATTGTCAACCTGGTTACCCGGAGCGCCTTCCAGCGCCAAGGCAGGGAGATGGGTCTCAAACTGGCTGGTATCCTCAATGAACAGCCCGACAAATGGGGTTCTTCAGCCAGATTTTCCTTCTCCGACATTTTTAGCGTAGGAGGCGGGGAGAATAATTTGGGGGTCAGTTTCACCCTCGGCAGGTACGATACGGACCGCTATTCCCTCAATGCCGACATAGACTGGATCCAGGTCACTCCCGGCGGTGACAATGCCTACCTGAATCTACCCGACGACAAACCGGTGTGGTTTCTTGAATCCAGCCACTGGGAATACGACAACCGGGAAACCGAAAACTACTCCATTAGTGGGTCCATCGATTACCGGATCGATGAAAACAACTCCTTATATTTCCGTCCGTCCTACACCTTTTTTCAACGCCATGGAGAGAGTTTTGAAACCGACACCGACATCGACACCCGGTTTCAGAACCGGGACGGCGGCCGGAAGACCTATGCCTTCCTTAACGAAACCAGTGGAGGGGGAACCGACCCGAATACCAACTATGATTTCGGCGGCAGCCGGGCCTCCTTTGGCTGGATTGGAACGGTTGATAATGACGAAAACGACTTGTACACCCTATCGACCGGAGGCCGGCATGAGAAGGACGACAGTCTCTTCACTTGGGACTTGTTTTTCTCGAAGAATAAGTTTGTGGACACCGATAGCACCGAGGTGAATATGCGGACGGATAGAAGCGCCGATCCGAATTTCATCATCAATTATAAAATTATTGATATCGACCGGGGCGTCGTAGAGTGGGATATTGTTAACGATGACGTTATGGATCCCAGAGACCTGAGCCTGATGGACGATGGTGAACTCCGGGACAGTTTCGGCCATAGCAACGAAGATGTCATACAGGCGCGAATCGATTGGGAGAAAACCTTCTCGGGCGACACAGGCGTTTGGACTTTGAAGACGGGCGCCAAATTTAAGAAAAGCGACATGTTTAGAGACTTGACCCGGGATCGCTATGATATGGAAGTGGATGACTATCCTTTCGCTTCCGTACTCAATGATACGGGCGACGAGATGCTGTTTGGCAAACTAAGATACTTTGAGGTAGACATCCAGGCCGCCAAGGACTTGCTGAAAAACAATCCCGAGCTGTATGAATTCCAGGAGGAGAGGTTTTACATCGACAGTAATGTTTCGGATTACGACGCAACCGAAGACACCCTCGCCGCTTATGTTATGGGCACCTATGAAATAGGTATTAACAGCTTTATATTTGGTATCCGCCGGGAGGAAGTCGAATGGAGCAACAGGAACAAAGTAGTCAGTTTCCTGGATGAAGAAGGTTCCGTGATGCCTGGTCATCAAGGCAGCTCTTATGCATTCTGGTTACCGGGTGTGCACGGGCGGCATGAACTTAAGGAGAATCTCATTTTGCGTGAGAGTTACAACAAGAGTTACGGCCGGCCGCGGCTCTCCGAACTTTCCCGCGGGCGTTCGGAGGATGAGGACGGAAATATCCAGGACGGTAATCCCGATCTCGAGCCTGCCGAATCAGACAACTTCGACATTCAGCTGGAGTATTACACCGATCAGGGGGGCCTCTTTTCTATAGGCGTTTTCTACAAGGATATCTCCAATTTTTCTTATGATCGTGTCTATGAATTCGACGTAATCGGTTCGGACGGAATTCCAGTCGAGGTGCCCGGCGGTGGAGATTTTGAGTATGAACAACCGGTCAACGGGACCTCGGCGACCAACAAGGGAATCGAACTGATTGCCCGCCAGCAATTACACTTTCTGCCGGGTGCATTGAGTGGTTTGGCGCTTAGCGGCAGTGCAACCTTCAGCGATAGCAAAGCGAATATCCCCAACCGCACGGATCGTGACGATCTCACCTTGCCGGGTTTCTCTGATAAGATCTATACCGCTACGCTTGATTACGCCTGGTCTGGATTCAATTTGCGGGTAGACTGGCGCTTCCGCGGCGACTATGTAGAAGGCCTGGGAAGTGATATCGAGAGCGACGAATACTTCGCCGAACAAGAACGGATAGATTTTGAGATCTCTCAACGGATACGTCCAGGCATGTTTGTGTATATCACTGGGACCAACATTACCGATGATCCTCTGGTTTCCTATCAGGGGTATCGCCCGTTCGTGGAGGATACCAGTATACCGGGACCCAAATACACCGTCGGAATGGAGTTTAAGTTTTAACCCAATTGCCTGTCACCCCGGCGAAGTTTCGCCGGGGTGATTTTTTTCCTTAGGTGGATTCTCCGCCTTGCGCTGGGCTCGTGAGTAAGCTTCAGTCGCCAGTATAAATTCCCATCAACAGGCATAGCTTTTTTTGTTTCTTATGAAACATACCCGATTGTTCTATCTCGCTTTCTTTTCCGCTGCATCCCTTGCCGCTCACAGTCACAAGGACTGGCAGCCGGCCCATTACCCGGAAGCTCAAGCCCATGCGCCCAGTCCGCTGCCCGAACGGATTGTCCTTACCTGGACCGGCGATCCGGCGACGACCCAGGCGGTCACGTGGCGTACGGATATCTCGATTCCGAATGGCGTCGCCGAACTTGCCATTGCCAACAGCAATGGCCGCGCTCTCAAGCCCGCTCAACACGATGCCACGACGACTCCATTCACCAGCGATCTCAATGAAGCCCATTATCACACGGTAAACTTTACCAGTCTCATTCCGGATACCTTGTACACCTACCGTGTGGGTGATGGGTTAAACTGGAGCGAGTTTTTTCATTTTCGAACTGCCAGTGCTGAACCGAAGCCCTTTACGTTTATTTACTTCGGCGATGCCCAGAACGAGCTCAAAACGCATTGGTCGCGTGTCTTTCGGGAAGCGTTTCGCGATGCACCCCGCGCAGCCTTCACCCTTCATGCCGGGGATTTGATTAATCAAGATGAGCGCGATGCGGAGTGGGGCGAATGGCACGACGCCCCTGCGTGGGTGAACGGCACCGTCCCGGTCATCGCCACACCCGGCAATCACGAATATTTCCGGGTTAACCGGGGACCGGCGAATGAACGTTTCTGGACGGCCAAAAATGGGGGTAGCATCCCGCTCAATGTCAAAGTTGAGGCAATCAAAAATGACGCTGGAAAAACAACTCACCATCGGGCCACCGCCCGCGGTGCGGATGGCCGGACGGCGGTGATCGTCTATGACGACGATGACAAGATTGTTGAGGCAGGAGAGGGAGTAACCGCCATGACCGGCTACTCCGCCCAGGAGCTACTGGGAACTGATTTTGACCGGCCTCCTTTGGCGGACCGCCTGCAGAATGAAGGAGTTCCTACGGTCAGCAGTCACTGGCGTCCTCAGTTCGCATTTCCCGTTCCGGCGGATGTGCCCGAGGGCCTTGAGGAAACCTGTTATTATATCGATTATCAAGGCACCCGCTTCATCTCGCTCGACTCGAACCAGCAGAGGGAAAACCAGATTCCCTGGTTGCGCCGGGTGCTTGAAAACAATCCGAATCAATGGACCATCCTCACTTTCCACCATCCCATCTTCTCTCCGGCCGGAGATCGGGACAACCGGGAGTTGCGCGAGCTGTGGAAGCCGGTGCTTGACCAGTTCAGCGTCGACCTGGTGCTCAGTGGGCACGACCACACCTATGCCCGCACTGGCGCTCTTGCCGCCGATGCGGATCTATCGAATGTCCCGGCCGGGTATCAGCAGGCCTACGATCCGGAGATCGGAACCGTCTACGTGGTATCCGTCAGCGGGCCTAAACTGTATGCCATCACCAAGGGCGACTATGCCGTGCGCTTGGCGGAAGACACCCAGCTATATCAGGTCATCGACGTGGCGGGGGACGCGCTTCATTACAAGGCTTACACCGCCACGGGCCAACTCTACGATGCGTTCTCCCTGAAAAAGAGAGCCGGGAAACCCAATGACCTACTCGAACTTCTTCCCACCGAAAATCGAAGAGCGCCATGATTTCGGTCTGCTGGAAAATGACCGAATTGTCATTATTGTCGCAGCTTTTATCTAAGTTGAAGGGATTATTATAAATCACATGAAATCAGCCTTAGATTGTGGCAATGGCCTAGCTAACTCTAGGCGAAATTGTAGGAAGGGGTTTATCCCCCGATCGCTTGGTGTCGCTTCGAACAATCGGGGGATAAACCCCCTCCTACAGTCGAGTTTCAGCCTCCTGTTCCGAGTGGCGAAGCCGGAACAACCAGGACTCTTGGAGACATTTCTGTGGCGTGACACGATGACCCCGTGGTCAAAACTTCATCGAAAATCATCGTAATACCGCTTAAGTGAGTGCCCTTGATAGCGATCAACATAAACCCCATAATTAACCCTGTATCATGACACACATTCGATCATTTTTCATCGCTTTGGCTTTCACCCTTAACCTCCCTTTGTGGGCAATGGCTGGAGATCTCGTACGTGGTCCGTATCTCCAGCAATCTACGTCAGCCTCGGTTGTCGTGGTCTGGCGGACCGAGGGAGAATCGACTCCGGTGCTACGTTATGGCGATGCGCCCGACGCCTTGAACCAGCAAATCAGAGGTGACGCCATTCTTCTCCGCGTCTCGGCCGACGTGAATGCCCCGGACAACATTCCGCGGCTCTACAAGGAACCGGCTGATGAAATAGCCTCCCGGGAAGCCAGTCACGATCCGTCGACGACTCCCAACACTTACCAATATGAGGCACAGGTAACCGGGCTTAAACCAGGCGCCAAATACTACTATGCAGCTTACGACGGCAACCAGTTGCTGGCAGGTGGAGATGAGAATCATTACTTTGTCACGCACCGCAGCATTGGTAGCGCGACCGACATACGCATCTGGGTAGTGGGAGATTCGGGTACCGGTGAGGAAGAGCAAGCCATGGTTCATGATGCCATGCGCGCTTATGTAAACCGGACTGAACGTGCGGTAGATCATTACATCCACGTAGGAGATATGGCTTATGGCGATGGCACGGACCTGGAGTTTCAGGATAACTTTTTTGCCCCTTATCAGCTAACTCTGCGCAACACCGTTTGTTGGCCTGCTTTGGGAAATCACGAAGGTCATACTTCGCGAGGTATTTCGGGATTCGGTCCTTACTTTGATGCCTACGTCGTCCCAACCCGCGGGGAAGTGGGAGGTGCTCCTTCCGGCACCGAGGCTTATTACTCCTTCGACATCGATGAAGTGCATTTCATCTGTCTGGACTCGCACGACCTCGATCGCAGCCCCGATGCCGCCATGGCTCAGTGGCTTCGCGCCGATCTGGAACAGACCAAGGCCAAATGGATGATCGCCTTCTGGCATCATCCACCTTATACCATGGGTTCGCACAACAGCGACCGCGAGCAGCAGCTCATCGAAATGCGGGAGAACTTCATGCCCATTCTGGAATCAGGTGGGGTAGATCTCACCCTCACCGGACACTCCCACATATATGAGCGCAGCATGCTCATGGACGGCGCCTACGCCACTCCGACCACAGCCCATGGTGTAATCCTTGATGACGGCGACGGACGTATCGGCGGAGACGGAGCCTATCGCAAAAGCAAAGGACTCCAGCCTCACCAAGGTTCGGTTTCCATCGTGGCCGGGCATGGTGGGGCCGGGATATCACGCGAAGGCACCATGCCGGTGATGAGGGAAATTATTTTGGAGCATGGGTCTGTTATTTTAGACATAAAAGATGACACCCTCACCGGCACTATGCTCAACAAGCAGGGACAGATTCGAGATATTTTCAGCCTGGTGAAACAAGGGAGGGTTTCTCCGAAGCGCGTAAAGAACCCCTGGCAACCCATCAACGATTCATCCTTGCTGACCGAAATCCGTTTAACCTTCGCCAAAGAGTCTATCGGCACCATTCCGAAAGGCTGGAAAGTGGTATCGGGTGATATGTCCGATGTTCGGGTCATAGACGAATCCGGAAAGCTGCTACAAGCCAAGGCCGGGCAAAAAGATCTTTTTGCTTTGTATATGCCCTGGAATATTTTTGCCTTTGAATATGGCACGAAGCTTCGGTTGTCTGGTTCGGACAATAAAGGAGCCGGACTCATCTTCGGGTTTGAGGACTTACAGAATTACGGCCGCATATTTTTCGATCCTCAGGCTGGAATGATCCGGGTGAGCCGTTTTGTTAATGGGAAAGAAACGATCCTCGCGGAACGGAAAGCCACTGTCCGTTCCGGCCAGTGGCTGGAGTCTGAAATTGAAGTGATTGGAGGGATTATCGAAGTGCAGTTTCAAAACGCACTGGATAACGACGAAATCGAATTTGTCCTCCAGGGTCTTGCCGAATTTCCTCAAAGTCCGGTTGGGTTTTACATCCCGGCCAAGAGCACTGCGGAGTTTCAATTTTTCTCGATTGAAAACAACGGTAGTGCGCGATGAAGCATTCCTTGATTCCAAAGGGCTTGTTTGTATTCATGATGATTGTCTCGCGGTCCAGCGGACACGACAGTCCTGGCCATGTTATTGAGTCGCTGAACAACCGCATGGTGGAGCAAGGTGCCACTGCCGGGCTGCTAATCGACCGGGCCTTTGAAAACCAGTCGTTGGGGAACTGGGACGCGGTGGTGGAGGATTGTTTGGCGGCTCTGGAAATAGAGCCCGATTCCCGTCTTGCCATAATCGCTTGCACAGAAGCGCTCTTGCAGCTGGACAGACTGGACGAGGCGGAATCGATGACGCGGTACGGGATTGCCTTGGATGGACACGCCCAAGAAAAGACGCCTGTTTATGCTTTGCTGGCGCGTATTCTCACTCGCCAGGATCATCACTTTGAGGCGTTGGAAGCCTGGCGGGCAGCGTTGCGTTCTCCGCAGCCCGAGATCGATTGGTTTTTAGGAGAAGCTGAATCACTCGGGCATTTGTTACGTTATAAAGAACAAGTGGATGCGCTTTCCAAAGCTCGTGAAAGAAACCCCAGTATTGTTCTACACCGTGCGTGGATCCGAGCGCTGATAGACGCCGGTGATTTCGAAACCGCGCTTCAAGAAATAGAAAAGGGAATTGCCAACACCCGTTGGAAAAGTTCCTGGCTGCTTCTGCGAGCCCGTATTCATGAACAACAAAAACGCCATGCCGAAGAAGCAGATGACGCAAGGGTCGCTTTAGTTGAAATTCAAAGCAGGTTGAACACCGACTTTCCTGATCCTTATCTGGTCAAAGAAGTTGATCGGGCTCTCGCCATTTTAAATAAAGGTGACTAGATTTACGGGTACTGTAATTGGCCGGACGTCTGGGTGAGAAGGAAGTGAATTTAAAACCTCGGGGAAAGAATCAAGCTTCGGCTCACGCGACGGAATACGGATTGTTGAAAAATGACAACTTTGTCATGATCCTTTCCGGTTTTGCATAACCTGCATGGTTTATTCTGAGGACATGAAATCGAAATTACTTATTCCAATCCTTCTTGTTTCCTATTCCTTCGCATTCGCGAAACTGTTCGAGCCTGTAGTTGTGCAGGAATCGTTTTTTACCGAGCGCAATGAAGTGGACAACGTGGACTCATTGGCCGCTTGGCATGGACCCAACGGCGAGCACTGGTTGATCCTAACCGCCAAGGGAACTCATGCTCTTTTGATCTACGATGCCTTCACCGGAGCCTTCATAAAAAGAGTAGGCGAGCAGGGCCAGGCGCTGGGGCAGTTCAATCGGCCCAATGGTATCAGCATCCTCGGTGACAAAGTATTTGTCGTCGAACGCGACAACCAGCGCGTGCAAGTGCTCACGCTTCCCGACTTCTTTCAACTGGGTTCCTTTGGGTCAGATCATCTGATTTTTACGAGTCTCTAAAATCGGTGGAAAGCGGGATGGTTTTTGCCGGTTTATTTTGAGGACGGTTAATAGTTTCCAGATGCTGTGTGGAACGCGGAGGCCTTGGCTTAGGGTTGGCGTGTAAAGCGGTAGTTCCCCCCCCCTTTTTTTTTGTGGGAGTGGAATCGGGAGCTTGTATTATTACCGGAGTCATTTACTGGCAATGAATGCAGGTAATCGCGGAGGACTATGAGGAG
>JAQBYJ010000172.1 GCA_027622555.1 Verrucomicrobiota bacterium | reverse complement strand
AAAATCCCGCATCGTGGCCAGAAATAAATTGACCTGCGGCCAAACTCAATTATCTCACGGATTTAGGATAATATTAAACTAGGTCATAGGACAAAATTCGTCTTCCAAAACCCCAAAATATGTTGCCACCTCTTCACATGAACCTTTCCGGACATGTTTCCTGCACAATGAAGCGGAGAATCAGTAGTGTCTTTGGAGTTGTTTTAGCGGTGGCCGTTTCGGCGACGATTCATGGATCTACCCCCGCAGGAGAATTTCCCTTCACTGAAGAGGATTACAATTGGTGGGCGATTCAGCCATTAAGTGATCCAGAGGTTCCCGCCTCCAAGGGTGATTCTTGGGGTCGTAATCCCATTGATCAATTTGTTCTGGAGAAATTGAACCAGGCAAAATTACAACCGGCTCCTGCGGCGAATCCCTATGAGTTGGTTCGCCGAGTGTATTTCGACCTGCATGGTTTGCCGCCTGCGTCGGACCAGGTAGACCAGTTTGTTACTGCAGCGGGCAGGGACTTCGACGCGGCCTACGCAGAATTATTAGACACTTTGCTGGACAGTCCGCGGTATGGAGAACGTTGGGCCCAACATTGGTTGGACGTGGCTCGCTACGCGGAATCAGACGGGTATCGGGCAGATGGTTACAGGAAAGACGTTTGGTTATACCGGGATTGGGTAATCCGATCATTCAATGAGGATAAACCATACGATCAGTTTATTCGGGAGCAGTTGGCAGGCGACGAAATTGATGCCAACGATCCGGACACGGTTATCGCCACGGCTTTTCTTCGTAATGGCGTTTATGAGTATAATCAACGTGATGCACGCTTTCACTGGGAATTGATAGTTAACGAAATGACCAATGTGACCGGTGAAGCCTTCCTCGGACTGGGGTTTGGTTGTGCTCAGTGCCACGATCACAAATTCGATCCTATACTTCAAAAGGACTACTACGCTCTGCAGTCCTTCCTCGCAACCATCTACTGGCCCGATGGAAAGAAACTGGCGACACCGGAAGCGCTCGCGCTATACGAAGCAGAGCTGGCCCTCTGGAATGAAAAGGCCGGTCCAATCATAGCGGAGATTCGTGAAATCAAAAAGCCGTATTATCATGCCACGCGGGACTATTCCATAAAACAATTTCCACCCGACATTCAGGAAATGTTTAATAAGCACTTTGCTGATCGCTCATCCTACGAAAAACAGATGGCGGAGTTAATCGAAAAGCAGGTGATTGATCAGACTGGAAGGGTTGATTATCTGAAAGAGCTGAAAGCGAAAGAGCCTGAAAAAGTTGCCCGTTACCAGGTCTTGCTTGAAGAATTAAAGCAACTCGAGAAAAGCAAACCGGTTGAGCCGCCGGAAGCATTTATTACAACCGACATTTCAACTTCAGCCGTGCCTACTTTCTTGGGTGGGCGTAATGGAAAGGAAGTCGTTGATCCGGCGTTTCTGACTCTGTTAGGGTATCCCAAGCCCGACATCCAGCCGACTGCAACGACCACTGGACGCCGGATGGCTTTGGCAAATTGGATCGCTGACTCTGAGAATCCACTCTCCACTCGCGTGATGGCCAATCGCCTGTGGCATTATCATTTTGGCAAAGGCATTGTTCCTACACCCAATGACTTTGGCACTCTGGGTGAAGATCCCAGCCATCCGGAACTGTTAGATTGGTTAACCTCACGCTTCATTGAAAACGGTTGGAAATTGAAACCGATTCACCGCTTGATTATGACCAGTGCGACCTATCTGCAAACTGCCGCTCGTGAACCAGATGAACAGGCAAGTCGTGTCGACCCTGGCAATCGACTACTGTGGCGCTTTCCTCCAACCCGGCTCAGTGCGGAGCAGGCGCGTGACGCCATGCTGGTTGCCTCAGGAGAAATGGAATACCGTTCGGGAGGTCCGAGCCAGGAAGGGGATTCGCCGGTCCGCAGTGTGTATGTGAAAAAGCAGCGTAATCGTCCTGAAAAATTTCTTCACAGTTTTGATGCGCCACAGGGATTCGATTCCGCGCCTGACCGCTTGCAGACTACGACTCCCATACAATCGTTGCTTCTGGTGAATAGTGATTGGCCACTGCAACGGGCTGCAAGTTTCGCAAAGCGTGTTCTGGGGGTGGATACAAGCCAGATCACCGATGAACAGGTGGCGGAGGCTTTCAAAATCGCTTATAATCGTCCTGCGTCTGAGGAGGAGTTGCGATTGGCTATCGAATTTGTTTCCAACCAGCAAAAAAAGTTGAAGGAGGAGTTGCTCGGAGTGCCGAGGATGAGTGATTCCAAGGAATCGGCACTGTTCTCCATTCAGCAAGGATTCTCCTCGGTCGATGATTCCTTGTCTCTGGGGGATATGGCTCTTCACCTTGAATCGGGTAGCCCTTACGAGCGCCTGGTTCTCCCGGATCTGCAAATTACTGGGGACTCGTTTACGGTGGAAGCGGTGGTTATTCTCGATAGCCTTCATGAGGATGCCAGTGTCAACACGCTGATCTCCCGATGGAACGGGGATCACGAAAGGGGAGGCTGGAGTATCGGTGTGACCAGTACCCGGTCGAAATATGATCCGCGGAATTTTATCGTTCAACTTGTCGGCGAGAATAGCGCCGGTAACATGGAGTATGAAGTGGTTCCTTCCGGTTTCCGTGTGCCTTTGGGAAAACCGGTTTATTTGGCGGCTGCGATAACTGCCAGTAAACAGAATGATGAGCGTGGCGGCGGGAGTGTTGTATTTTACTTCAAGGATCTTTCGGATCCCTATTCACCTCTCGAAAGCAGAACGGTTGCACATGCGATTACCAACCGTATTCATTATTCGGGCTCGAAGACTATTCTTGGAGGTCGGGACGATGAAGGGCATTTGTGGAATGGTCAGATTGCCCGGCTCTCCATTGCCGATTATGCATTGGCAGAGTCAGATTTATTTATCAGTTCCAGGCTCGATCCTGAAGGCCGGTGGAACTGGCAGTTCTCCGGATCGAACGCTCATACTGCGATTCCTGATGGAGCATCCTGGTTGTTGCCCACTAAACTTGAAAAAGCTCAGGATCCGCTCTTTGGAGCTGTTACCGACTTTTGTCATGCTCTCCTAACGTCCAACGCATTCTTGTATTTGCATTAGATATGCCCTGCCATCATTACGACAATCCATTTTCCCGGCGTGATTTTCTCCGCACCGCCGGTTGCGGATTCGGTTCCCTGGCTTTAAGCGCATTGACCGGTCTTCCTCTGGCCCACGCCTCGAAATTCGGATCTGCAAAAATTCCGCATGCGCGCGCCCGGGCAAAGAATATTATCTGGCTTTTTATGGAAGGAGGGCCCAGCCACCTGGACCTTTTTGACCCGAAACCGCTTCTCAACAAACTGGCCGGCCAACCGCTACCTGAAAGTTTTGAAAAACCGGTTACGGCGATGGGTGAGGCCAGTTCGCCGCTGCTCGAATCAAGGCGTAAATGGGCGCAGCATGGAGAAGGTGGTTTGTGGATTTCCGACTGGTTACCCAATCACAGCAAGATTGCAGATGAACTCTGTGTGATCCGGTCTTGTGTGTCTGACGGTATCAATCACGCCGGCGGCGTTTGCCAGATGAATACAGGTTCGGTCTTTGGCGGACGGCCCTCGCTAGGTTCCTGGGTAGATTACGGGCTGGGATCCGTGAATAACGATTTGCCTGGCTTTGTCGTGATCAAGGATACGGATGCCATGGTCGTAAACGGTGCCCGTTCCTGGGGTGCGGGTTTCATGCCTTCTACTCATCAGGGAGTGCTGCTGGAAAGTGGAGTGCAGCCGATTGCAAATCTTCATCCTCCCCAGGGATTCAGCATGGACCGGCAAAGTCAGAAACTGGAATTTATCAATCAACTCAATGCGGAGCACTTGGCGGGGCGTGAATCCAATACGGATCTGGAAGCCCGTATTCGCAGTTACGAGATGGCCTATCGCATGCAGGCCGAAGCTCCGGAAGCCGTGGACCTATCCCTTGAAACGGAAGAAACCAAACGGCTTTATGGAATGGATAGAAAAGAGACGGAAGTGTACGGAAGAAACTGTCTGTTGGCCCGCCGGTTGGTTGAGCGTGGCGTCCGCTTTATCCAACTCTACCATGGCGCCGGTAGTAAATGGGATAGTCACGATCACATTGAAAAAGACCACAGCGAGCTGTGTGCTGCGGTGGATCAACCAATAGTGGGACTCATCCAGGATTTGAAGCGTCGAGGCTTATTAGAAGAAACCCTGGTGGTCTGGGGAGGTGAATTTGGCCGAACACCCATGAGCGAAAAAGGTGATGGCCGGGACCACAATCCAACCGGTTTTACCATGTGGATGGCTGGAGGAGGAGTGCACGGAGGAACGACAGTCGGTTCCACTGACGAGCTAGGTCTTTACGCTGTCGAAGACAAGGTCCACGTGCATGACCTACACGCCACGATGTTCGCCCTATTGGGTTTGGATCACACTAAAGTCGTATACATGCACAAAGGTCGTCCTGAACGGGTCGACGTCAATGAAGGGCATGTGGTCGCCTCAATTATGGGAGCTTGAGTGTTTGCCCGTGTTCTTTCAATAGTCTTGGTAGCTCGTCCAAGTTTTTGATTTTGTAGGTGGCTTTGGAAAAATCGTGGCTCTTGGTGAAATCGTTGTGCACCACGACACAATCAATGCCGGCTGCAAGGGCGGACACAAGGCCTCGCTCGGAATCTTCAACCACCAGCGCCTGTTCGGGATTGGCTCCGAATTTATTTAAGCCTGCCAGGTAAGGTTCGGGGTCAGGCTTGGAGTTAATGTAATCCTCCCGAACGAGGACGAAATCCATGTAGAAAGCGATGGAACGGTCTTTGTGGATTACTTCAAAGTCCTCTCTATGCGAGGTAGTGATAATGGCCATTTTGTAAGTTTGCGACAACTCCTTCAAAACCTCCTCCACGCCGGGAATCTCGATGTCCTCAGTTCGAAGGCAATTTTGATAATACCTCGTACGGTCCACCATTTTGTTTTGAATAGTTTCTTCATCGACTCCTTGCGACCTTGCCAAGTCCCAAGTGGTTTTTCCACTAACCATATAAGTCATGAATTGGTCCCGGTCGATGTGGATTCCCACTTCGGACAAAGCCTGTTTTGTAGCCATGTAATACCAGTATTCCGTATCGACAAGGACTCCGTCGTTATCGAAAAGAATATATTTCTTCCGCATTTATTCAGTCGATCAATCGAGTAGTGACGTCACTCCGTCCTCAAGCGCATAAAGGTCGGCCACTTCCCTTGGTGACAAATTTCGATTGAACAGGGAGAGTTCGTCAATGGCACCGACGAAGTTTACTCCAAGACGGATCTGGGCGACATCAATGTTCCAGGTGTAGATCTGGTCCCAGCCGGTGAGGTCGTTGTGAAATTTTCCGTCGATGTATAGCTTGGCGACCGCATTTTTTCCGAAGTTGTTGAACCCTTCGAAGGTCATAACAACATGAGACCACTTGTCTCTCGAGAATGGAGGGCCATAGCAGAGGGTCATATCTTCATTTTTGACAAAATTCTTTCCTTTTTCTTCACCCATCTTTTTTTTATCAACTCCAACCTTCCCACATACCGACTTACCAAGGCAGGACGTCCCATTCCCAGATCGGTGGCTAACCAACTATTGCCGACCGAACTGCACTCCCAACTTCCGGGCCATGCCTAAGAAGCAAGATGCGCAACTGGTTTTGTCAATAATGAAGGTATGACCCCATCTTTCACCCCAAGGACGAGAATGGTACAACAGGCACATCGGTAACACATTATCCGGACGCATCGGTTACACTTTAGTTCTTTCTTTTAGGGTTGGATTTGTCGAGGGATTTTCGCTGAGGGGGGCTGATGTAGGCCGTAGGCCGGAAGCGGCCCCCATCAGCGTCGTAAGCGAGATTACCTAGGTGAACATTCGCAAAGTGCACTTGTATCTTGCCATCTTCCGCTTCAAACAGTCCCACTTTGCAATTCGCCATGTGTTCTCCGGTGGCATAACTCTTTCCTTCGAAAGATAAAAAACCGCTGCTCGATATTGTCTTGAGGATATAGTTTTTCGGATAGCGGATTTTGACCTTCTCGCCCATGCGTTTTTTTGAAGGATGGTACAGTTCAGCCGGTCTTAGCATCCCGAGGGTCCTGTGAGGTCTTTCATGATTATAGGTATGCACCCACCTGTCGAAGCGACGTTGCTGTGCCCTCATATTGACTGAAGGTGGCTTGGTCGCTTCGGCCTTGAGATCTTTGTGCATGCGCTCGTGGGATCCATTGTCCTGGGGCTTACCCGGACGGGTAAACTCAACAGCGATTCCATGCTCAATCCACCAGACGCTGAGCCTGGACAATCGTCCCAACCCGATGCTCGACCAAGGCGTCCCGTTATCCACCCGGATCACCCCGGGAAGCCCGTGAATACGCGCCATGCACTTAAAACCATAGAGAGTGCGCCCATACTGCTGATTATACATTGCACGGCATCCTAGCATGTAATGACTGCAAAGATCCTTGGTGGTTAATGGATCGCAACGCGTGCCATCTCCCAAAAGAAACCAGCCCTTGAAGTCCATCGTCCACACATGGTTGGGATACTCGGCCTGCGTCAACTCACAGGGCCGCACCGGATACAAGCCAGGCTTGCGTCTTTTGGATTTTATCTCGCCGTTGCGCTTGAGGATATCTCCTATCGTACTGCACGCCGGCGGGGAATCGATCCCATGGATCTTGATCAATAGATCCTGTAGTTTCTCAGGTCCCCAGGTAGGGTGTTTTCGCCGGTCTTTCAGGATAAGCTTAACCACCGCTACATCTGTTAGCTGTGCATTGTGATGGGCTCGACGGCTTAGCTCTCTCAATCCATCCGCTCCGAGCTCTTCGTAGCGATGGATGTATTTATGACCAGTCTTGCGACTGATTCCGAAGTCGTGACACAACTCGGTGATGGTGAAGCGTCCACTTTTTAGCAAGTGAATGAATTTTAGTTTTTCGTCCATTAGGTCTACAGTGTTCCAGGGCATAACCCCCAGTTTAACTGTAACCTATGTGCCCGGTAAATGTGTTACCGATGCGGCCGGTTTTATACCCTTGCCATGGTCCCAGAAAATGCAGCAAAGAAGGTTTTGTCAAGAGTCAAGACCTGACGTTATATTGTTTGCTATGAGACTCGTGTTGTCAGTGTTGTTACTTATATCGAGGTGTTGGCTGGAGTTCATAAGCCTGAAGAGGAAACTGTTATTCGGGGTTTTCTCTCCTCATTTGAAGTTGTAGGGTTATCCACGGAAATTGCAGAAATAACCATCCGACTGCGTCGGGATCATCGACTTAGAGTGCCGGATGCCATGATTTATGCCACGGCAAGAGTGGAAGGTTGCATGCTGGTATCCAGGAATACGAAGGACTTTAAGATGGAGTGGCCCGACGTTCGAGTCCCCTATAAAATCTAGCGTGGATACCTTGAAATCCAGTTTCCGGCAAGAAGCGACCCAAGTATGAGCTGATGAATTTGTGAATAGCCTGCTTGAGAACTTGTAGCGAACTCGGTCCTGAGCCTTGAAATTTCATTTTCTAAACATACACAAGCGTCAAGATCCCAATTCAAGAATCAAGGATTGGCCCCTGCTTTTGGGTTCCTGCTTTTGGGTTTGCTTAAATAGATCAAGTTCTTGCTTTGATTAATCAGCTGAATACCGATCACCAAACATAAGGTTCTTCTTCCGAACGGGCGCCCGGCCGGTAATCGCGGTTCATGCGCTGGTGGGCGCTTGCTCCCAATTGTCTCAATTCATTGGCAATGTCCTTGTGCATGCGGACCAGGTTATTCGATTCGCCGATATCGGCTTCCAGATCGTATAGCTCACCGTCCTTGTGGAATTGATTGAACAAGGAGGGCCAATGGTACTTCCATTTACCTTTTCGAATAGCTATCAGTTGTTTCTCCTTGTAGTAGAGGATAAATTCGTGCGGCGCCTTTGCTTTCTCGGGATCCTCAAACAATTCCAATAAGGATTTGCCATCCACCATTTGAGACTCGGGAACCGGTATTCCGGCCATGGCTGCTAATGTAGGGTAAATATCCATACAAATCGCAACTTCATCGCAGGTTGTTCCACCTGCAAAAAAGCCGGGCCCCCAGGCAATAAAAGGCACCCGCACACCCCCTTCATAGGTGGACAACTTTCCATCCCGGAGGGGCAGAGCGGAGCCGCCGTGATCACCGAGCGTCAACCAGGGTCCGTTGTCCGAATAGAATAGCAGCAGGGTTTTCTGGTCCAGGCCCAGCCGTCTCAGGGTTTCCAGGATCTGTCCGGTGCTCCAATCGATTTCCTCAATGGTGTCTCCAAAGAGGCCTCGCTCTGATCTTCCTTTAAACGACTCGGAAACATGCAGGGGTTTGTGCGGCATGGCATGGGCTAGGTAGAGGAAAAAGGGATCTTCATTGTGGCTTTCGATAAAACGAATGGCTTCTTCCGTGTAGCGTTTTGTGAGGGTAGTCTGATCGGCTGGATCTTCGATGATCTCCTCCTGACGAAACAAGGGAGGCTTGCTCTCTCGATGATCATTGCTGGACAAAATGCCGTAGTAGTAATCAAAGCCATGCCGGTTCGGATGAAAGGGTGGCCGCGATCCAAGATGCCATTTGCCTATCAGGGCTGTCGCGTATCCATTATCCTGTAACAGCTCGCTGATCAGGATTTCCTTATCATTAATCCCGAAAGGAGAACCATAATAAAGCGGCAACGGTGAATCCACTTTAGGCGGGTAGCAACCGGTCATGAGCGAAAATCTGGAAGGTACACATTTTGGACCACTCACATAGAAATCGGTAAACCGTATGCCCTCCGCCGCCATACGGTCGATGTTGAGGGTCTTGATTTTGGGAGACCCGTAGCAGCCCAGGTCCTGGTAACCCTGGTCATCAGTCAGGATGATGATGAAATTCGGTTTTCCAACCGAACCATCCAGTGATGTTACGGCAAACACCAAAGCTGCAATCCACCTTAGGGCCCAATTCATAAAAAAGAATTCAATGCTGG
>JAQBYJ010000171.1 GCA_027622555.1 Verrucomicrobiota bacterium | reverse complement strand
AAGGCAACGGAGGAAACAGAGTTTGATGGATTTTTTCCTCCGTTCTCTCAATCCGTAGAGACAGAGCCTACGCCATCATTCTTTTCTCCATGATTTTGTCTCTTTTCTTTTTCACAGAATCATGGGTACAGAATGATTTAACCATTCAAAGAATCAGACCTGAAATCCGAAACTGTAATTCCTCGGGAACGCCACCCGTCTCGTCGTATTTGCAGGAGGCGGATACGTCGCGCCGCATGTCTAAGGAGGCGGATACGTCGCGCCGCATGTCTTAGGAGGCGGAAGCCCCAGCTTGGCATCTTCACTCCTTCAGACTGCACTAGCCCGACTTGGCCGATTCGGAATGGATTTGATAAAATTTCGGTTTTTTTCGTGAGGGAGGTCCGCTTAAACACTGGACTCGCGCTCGCCGATGCGGCGAAAAACGTTCAAAAGTGCTTGTAGTGTAGACCTAGTCTCTTCCCAAGGCGGAAATATCTGGTATACTGTGCAGGCATTATGTTTTTGAGATGCAATCGCCGGATCAAAGATGGGAAGGAACACCGTTACTGGAATATCGTGGAGGCCCGGCGTGTGGCTTCGGGCAAGACGATCCAGCAACAGGTTTTGTACCTCGGAGAGATCAACGACAAGCAGCGCCGGAGTTGGCAAAAGACCATAGAGCTATTTGACGAGGATGGGGAAGATCCGCGTCAAGTCGCCTTGTTTGCCGACGACTCGCCGGAGCCGGTCAGCGATGAGGAAATCGTGCGCCTTCGCCTGAAGGATATGGAGCTGCACCGCCCGCGGCAATGGGGTGCGTGTTGGCTGGCCTGCCATCTGTACCGCCAACTCGGACTGGACGCATTTTGGAAAGAACGGCTGCCGGTCAGCCGGAAAGGCACAAGCTGGGATAACGTTGTGTTGCTGTTGGTTTGCTACCGTCTGATCGAACCCGGTAGCGAATGGCGGCTGCACCGCCACTGGTTTGACCATAGCGCGATGGGAGAGTTGCTCGGCGAAGACTGTGCGATCAGTGAGATTCATAAACTCTACCGCTGCCACGATCAATTATTGGCCCACAAGCAAGGACTTTTTCAGCACCTGCAACAGCGCTGGAAAGATCTCTTCGGGGCGAAGTTCGACGTCCTGCTTTACGATCTGACGAGCACTTACTTCGAGAGTGATCCGCCACAAAATCCCGATGACAAACGCAAGTTCGGCTACAGCCGGGACAAACGCTTCGATTGCGTCCAGGTCGTCATCGCTTTGGTTGTCACCCCCGAGGGTTTCCCCCTGGGCTACGAAGTGATGAGCGGCAACACCCGCGACTCCACGACGCTGAAGGACTTTTTAAAGCGGATCGAAGAGGCCTACGGAGCGGCCGAACGCATCTGGGTGATGGATCGCGGCATCCCGACCGAACAAACCCTTGCCCACATGCGGGCTGCCGACCCCAGGATCAACTATCTGGTCGGCACCCCGAAAGGACGTCTGAGCCAACTCGAAAAACAGTTCCTCGACAAACCGTGGGAGAAGGTCCGCGACCAGCTCGAGGTCAAACTGCTCAAGCAGGATGACGAGCTTTACGTGCTGGCCCAGAGTCAGGCCCGCGTCCACAAAGAGCGTTCCATGCGTCGGCGCCGGCTCAAACGCTTACTCGCCCGGCTGGCCGAGCTGCGCTTGATGAAGACAATCGGCCGCGACGAACTCATGCTCAAACTCGGAGCTGCCCGGCAACAAGCCGGACGAGCCTGGGCCCTCGTCGATATCACCGTGCCGGATGAGAACCGCGCGTTCTCGCCCCGCGATCTGGTCTACGCGCTGAACAAGAAAAAGCTGCGCCAGGTCATCCGCCGCGAAGGACGTTACCTGCTGCGCAGCAACCTCGGCGCCACCGACCCCGCCATGCTGTGGCAACTCTACACCCAACTGACCGAAGTCGAAGAAGCCTTCAAAAATCTCAAAGGCGACCTGGCGCTACGCCCGGTCCATCACCAAAACCAAGACCGCATCGAAGCGCACATCTTCATCGCCTTCCTCGCATACTGCCTGCACGTCACACTACGCCAAAGACTGCGCGCCCACGCCCCCGGACTGACCCCGCGCAGCGTCCTGGAGAAAATGGCCACCCTGCGGATGATTGACGTGCACCTGCCCACCACCGACGGACGCACAATTATTTTGCCACGCTACACCCAGCCCCCGAAAGAGGTGAAAATTCTTTTGGAGACCTTGAAACTGAACCTGCCCCAGCAGTCCACACCAAAAATAAAAGCCGCAAAAAAATAAAACGCGGCTGCCACCTGTAGTGGAGACCTTTGACGATAAATCAACGACTTACGTACAAATCAGCCCCCAATCGGCCAAGTCGGGTTAGGTGGGGGATTCGTCTCCTCCAACAAGAAAAACATAAATACTTCAGATACATTCTTAAAGAACTGGGGTACAATTTGGGGAGTAAAATTGGCCTGAAATACCATTCTCCAGCGTTAATTCCTTTAGAACTTATAGATGGGGGAATTAGACCCATTATGGCCGGTGCTTTTCATTTCAGCTACGATCCTGATCCATCACCTCTGAATATACTCTTGTTCACCGTACGCGATACGGAATATTCAATCACTAGTGGAAATGATCTCAAACGTTGGAACAATTACAGTGATAGTGAAGTAATGTTTTATCGTATCGAAGCCGATTACCATAATCAGATTCTCGATGAAAATCACTTGAAAACTATCACTGGAAAAATACGTGATTTAATTGGCGACCAGTAATTCCTGGTGTTTCATCTATGTTAGATTTGGACCTGAGTCTTAGCTGCTTTTGGAATAATCCCTAATAGAAAGGTCAGGCATACTCCAACCAGCATAGGGTATTGCCATGCGAGTTGAATCACACCTTTTTCTGACAGTAGGAGAAGAATTGCCGTGAAGCTGCTTCCCGTAATCATTGCAAATAAGTTCCATCGATCGGCTCCGCGATTGCTTAGTAGGCCAACGAGAAACACGCCAAGCAATCCGCTGTAGGTGACCCCGGCGATCTTAAACGCCAACCAGATAAATTGTCCTCCGTCTTTCAGTGCCCACGCGATGGAAACCAATGCGACTGTTACGACCACCATGAAAATTCGTGCGGTCCAAACCTGTGTTGTCTCGTTTTTGTTTAAGAATGGTTTCAGAAGGTCTACTACAATCGATGAACTTAGGGCCGCCATTGCGCTATCGAGGCTGGACATAGCGGCTGCCAGAACCCCACAGAGTAGTAAACCGCGCAAGCCCGCTGGCAGCACGGTGGAAATGAAGTGTGGGAATACTTTATCCGAATCGACTGAGATAACACCTTCAGCAATCTTGGTTGGTAATGAAGCATCCGGAATCTGCTGGAAGTATGCGAACAAACCAACCCCGATCAACAGGAACATTGCTGCCACAGGAAGGGAAATAAATCCGCTCAAAATGATTCCACGGCGTGCTTGTTTCACATTCTTGCAGGTGAGCATTCGCTGGGTGAAGTCGTGGTCTGTCCCTTGCATTGCGAGGGTGTTGATAAACCCGAATACAACAGCAAGGAGCACCCAATTGCTATCAGCCATGATCCCGGCTTGCGGAGTCCATTGGAAAATTTCCAACTTCCCCGACTTGTTTCCAATGTTGAGGATCGTGCCCCATCCAACCAGGTCCTGCAAAACGAACAACATGACCAGTCCAGCTGTGAGAAACACAATGACTTGGAGGCAATCTGTCCAGATAACCGCCTTGATTCCTCCGATCCCAGCGTAGATCAGGCAAAGCGAGGCGAAACCGATCATGGTCCAACCAAAGGGTAATCCAAGTATTACATACAATCCGGTAGAGGCGATCATCAGGCGAACGGCCGAGGCCATTAAGCGCGACATCAGAAAAAAGCTGGCTGCGGTATAGTGGCTGGTTCCGCCAAACCGGGTGGCCAGGAATTGGTAAACAGAAAGATATTTAAGTTTATAAAAGGCGCCCAAAAATAGAAATGCTATCGCGAAGCGTGCCAGTAATGAGCCAAAACCCATTTGGAGGTAGCCGAGGTTTTCCGCAAATCCAACTCCCGGTGTTCCAAGAAAAGTCGCCGCGCTAATTTCAGTAGCTATTAAAGATCCCAGAACCGCCAACCACGGCATCTGTCGCCCGCCCGCTACATAGCCCTCAATGTTTTCGTCCTTTTTCCCAAACCGTATTCCTATGAAAAGAACGGATACGAAGTAGGCGAGGACTATTAAAATGTCAGGTAAGGTCAGAGAATCCATGCAGCTTGAAAACAACCTAGTTCAAGTTTCCAGGAAGCAAAGGAGAAAGTCTACTTTTCCGGTTCAACCTATTTTTCAAAAACGGTGTAGATGCTTTGTAGCAGAGGCTGCCGCCATTTGTTGGTCTGAGCCTGCGGAACCTGGGTTAAAATAATCACAATCAGGTCCAGGTCGAAGTCTATGATGCCAATGGTGCCGGAAGCTCCGGAGTGTTGAATTCTACTGGAAGTTCCGTCTGAACGTTTTTGCAATATTCGAAAGCCAAGTCCGTAACCAGCGCCTGACTTCTCTGTCCCAGGCTGGCCTACATACATTTTTTGCAAAACAGTTTCGGAAACAACGCGCTGGCCATTAACAATCCCCCTGTTTCGATGAAGCAAAAAAAGCCGCGCCACTCCGTCTAAATTGGTAATCAGATTTCCGCCCGGGTTAATGGCGGTTCCCATACCTTCACCGGTTCTTTCAACAAATCCGGCCATTGTTCGTTCGTAGGGAGTAGCCATTCGTTTTGCTACACTGTCTGTTATTTCAAACGTTGAATCTTTCGCTCCAATACGGTCGAAGAGAACTTCCTTCATTACTTCAGGGTAACTTTTTTTGGTCACGACTTCTGCAATTCGTCCCGCCGTCATGTAACCCAATCGAGAATACGCGTAATTCGTACCCGGAGTTTGGAATAGCTGTTTGCTTGCCAGATCTTTGGTTACCGACTCCAGGTCACCGACGAAGTTGACCAACAGCTTTCCTGCTTTCAGGTCGTCATTGCTTGCCCAACCTGTGGTGTGTGAAAGGCACTCGGCTAGAGTAGGAGGCTGCACCTTCTTTTCCTGACCTTGAACTTTCAAATCTCCAAGTTCGGTGATGTACTTATTTACTCGATCTTCGAAGCTCAATTTTCCTTGCTCCACCAGCATTGCCATCATCGTGGCAGTATGTGGCTTGGTCAGGGAAGCGATTCTGCACAATGTCTCTGGCGTAAAGGGGCGCTTGGTTTCCAGGTTATCTACCCCAAACCCTTCCTGGATAATTATCTCTCCGTGATGAATGATCATCATCGATCCACCAGGAATAAATTGTTCATCTATTCCTTGTTGGAAGGCTAATCGAATCGACGCCAATTGATCCTCGGAAAATCCATGATCCTGCCAGTTTCCAATGGGAAGGGAGGCCACAGGGTTTCCCAGGGTTTCCACAGAACTTATTAACGTTGTAAAAATAAAAACGGTGATCAGGAGAAGAGATTTCATAATGTATTTCAGTTGGGGCGCAATAGGGCGGGAGATCCATCACTGTGGACCCTTTATTATTTCCTTTAAAGTCTAATATGTCAGCGATTTTTCATGGAATCAGAAAGCCAGTCGGATACCCTGCCCGTGAAATGAACTTCCTGCCTTGTCGTGCATGAGTCTCTCGCTGGGACCTAGCATTTCTCCTTTCGGCAGCATCGTTATTTTCTCGCTCCTTGTTCTGGTTCAGCTGAAGTTTTTTACATGGATCCACGCATTCCAGATTTTGGTAAAGGTGCACCTGCAATGAAAGGGCTTCGGAAATTATGGCCCGTCAAAAATCGAGCACGTTATACTCAGGGCTATTGGGATGAGCTTAATCGGGAATTTATTATTCATCAAAATATAGCCGGTTTTCTTTTTACACTGGGAATGATCGGCGGATTTTTTATACCCGTGGCCTTAACAGATTCGTTCCAATTATGGGATATTGGAATTGGCTTTGGTTTGGGTATTATAGTCGGTTTGCTTTACCAGTTTCTGGTAGCGGTTTTAAAAGGAATTTCGACCTGCTTTCCCAGATGGCGCGACTACTCAGAATTAGCCTATGGTATTCGTTGGCGAGCCCAGCTTGGGTTCTATGTCGTTTTGCTTGTTTTTTCTCTGATCTGCCTCGGTGGTAGAATTTTTTCCCTTTAGATTTAGGGTCTGACGATCCTGGGGGTAACTCCACCTTCCTGGTAGTTCTAAAAAAATAGAGGTATCTCTTGCGAGATACCTCTGTATTCCTGCGGATTCAACGCAGGTAAAATATTAAAATCCTCAGTTCGCCTTCAAATAGGCAACTACATCCGCGAGGTCTTGTGCGGTGAGTCCGAGCTGGGTGGCAGACATCATTAAACTATGCCGCAAGCGTCCTACGTTTTTTACTTGGTCACCAGGTACAATTTGTTGAACACCTCCCATCGATAATATGATGTAAGGGTCGGATTCTTTTAGCAAAATTCCGTCGATCTTTCTTCCATCTTTCAAGTTGATCACGTTCGCATCGTACCCATGTGCGATGTCCGCGTTGGGTTCGATGATAGACGTAAATATAACTTCACGGGTTTGGGTTTGTCCCCAACCATTGAGTGCTGGTCCAAACTCTACGCCCGTATCTCCAACTTTGTGACACATCACACATCTTAGCGCTACCGCATGACCTCTGTTCACATCTCCCTTCATTGCCAGGAGTTCTTCCATGGGAGGATAATTATTGGGAATCGTAGCTGAGTCTATGGATACAATTTCTTGAACACTTATTTTTGAGGGATCGTAAATGCCACGCTTCGCTAAGGAAGGTAGGATATTGAGATCCTGCCAAGAACCATTTGAGCGGTTTAACAACCACCAGGTAGCTTCTTCGTTGAGGGAAGAATCACCTTCAGCCAAGTCCATCATCGCGTTGGCTGCAGTTCTTCTATTAGTAAAGGCCAAGGCGTCCATCGCTTGCTTGCGCTGTTCATGACTCAACTTGGTACTGGATGCTCTCACCGCGAGATCTGCAATCGCTGATGCCGGGTGTAGACGCCAGGCTATATCCGCAAAAGCGTCAGTCCATTTTAAGGGATCATTATTTCCAGCAACAGCTTTGGTCGCATGGTAAACTTGTGTTTCAACCCCAGTTGAACCAATTCCCAAAGCTTCCAGGTAGCTTCTGTCATTGCCATCGTATCGTTTTCCAACTTCACGAAGAATCGCACGGCTTTGTTTGATTGGCACGTCCCGCATGGATAAAGCTACTTCACGACGAACGGCAGGAGATGAATCCTTGGCCATCTTTTGGGCCATTCTAATTAGCGCGAACTGGTTGTGGCGTAGGGCCCGATAGGCGACTATACGGGTTTCTTCATCTTTGGAGTCGAGCAGTTTTTCTACTATATTCTGACCAGCTTCCCCCATTTGACCAAGTAGGAAGACCGCTCTTGCTGCGATAAAGGGGTTTTTATCTTTCAGAAGTTCAGAGATAGCTGGTACGGTAGAAGAGCCTTGTTCTTTCAGTGCTACAAATCCCAAGTTTCGTACATTGGGAGCAGGGCTTTTGAGTGCCTCAATTTGGCCATCTGTTGAACTTAGATCCAATTTGGGGATACGTGGTTTAAATCCTTTGGGCGCGATTCGGTAAATGGTGCCTGAGCAAGTTTCATCAAGATCTTGGTGGCCGCCCACGCGACCATCATACCAGTCAGTGATGTAGATCGCACCGTCTGGGCCGATCGCTACGTCCGAAGGACGGAAGAGGGTCTTTACATCACTGCTGATGTTATTGCTTCCACCGATAAAGTCGGAACCGGCATATTCGCCTTCTTCATTGGTGGTAATAAAGTTTTCGCGAACCAAATCAAATCCTGCGCCATTCAACTTCGGCTGATAGCTAAATACCACATTCTTACCTGCTTCGCAGGAGAGGAAGGTTCCGTTCCATGCATCACCCAGAGCACCATTTTCGTAAAAGACATTTCCAGTGGGAGAACCGCCACCATAAATATCTCCAGCCGGCATGGTGCCCGGATCTTCCTGACGCCATTCTGCGATGGCGGTTGTTTGACCGGGGCGCTTGTCGGCTCTCCAACTCCGCATTCCATCGGCTGATGCAAAACCAGCGTTTCCGTATTCAAGAACGTGAGTTACACGACAGGCTGGCGGATCATCATTGTCGTTTTGAAAAACATCACCCATGGATGTGATCGATTGCTCATAACTGTTACGGTAATTAAACCCAATAATCTCAACGTCGGATCCGTCCGGGTTCATACGTGCTGAAAATCCGCCCACATAAACATGACCATCGTCACTCGGCTTACCGGCCACATCCTTGACGTCAAAGGGAAATTCGTAGGGTCCGATTACACCAGGATTGTATGGACTGGCGATCCGGAACGTTTTTCCAGACTTGTCCGTAAAAAGTGCTCCGCAGTTTCCTGAATTAAAATACCATTTTCCGTTGGGACCAACGGTTACCGAATGAAGACTGTGGTCGTGGTTCTTGCCGCTAAATCCTTCTAGCAATGTTTCACGTGTATCGCCTTCGTCGAACACCAGGTTCCTGTTAACATCGGTGTAAACGATCAATTCGGGTGGTTGAGAAACGACGATCTTATTATCAATGACTGCTACTCCGAGCGGAGCAACCAATGCTTCCTCCTGGACAAAGGTATGGCTGGTATCCGCTTTGCCGTCGCCGTCGGTATCCTGTAACACCTGGATTCTGTCTCCTTCAGGTTGACGGTCCCAGTGCCTCCGGTAGCGGACGCCTTCGGCAACCCAGATACGCCCATCTTTATCGATGTCCATATTGGTCGGATTAAAAAGCATAGGCGACGAGGCCCAGATGGTAACATCCAGACCTTCTGGAACTTTCATCAAATCCAGGGGCACACCAGCGGGTGTGTGTGCGGATGGATCGAACTTTTCGACCAGGGTGGTTGACTGACCCATCAGGGAAGTCGCGAGGAAGCTACTGACTAGAAAGATTGTGAAACTTGTTTTTTTCATAGGGCGGATTCAATTCTGAAGTGCAAGAGAGCGAACGATAGGTGAGTTAGGTGCTTGCGAGCACCCTCGCC
>JAQBYJ010000170.1 GCA_027622555.1 Verrucomicrobiota bacterium | reverse complement strand
TTTCCCCCGGGAACGCCAAGCCCCAGCTTGGCATCTTTGAAGTTGATTGGTAATAAGCGAACCAACCTTCCATGATATCGGGCCGCTCAGGCTACGCTGAAAGCTTCGACCCGACACAGTCGGCGATCGGTCCCTACCTTCTAATTTGTGTGAATCTGCGTTTATCTGCCGTGCCGTGCCGTGGCGTAGCCTTGGCGGAGACTGGTGGTTAAAGCCTGTACCTTTCCCCTTTGAGAAATAATTTGAACAGGAGGCAACGGAGGAAACAGAGTTGTATGGATTTTTTCCTCCGTTCTCTCCGTTAGCTTGTTCAAATAAAAAAATGCACGAACCAACCCTTCAGGATATCGGACTCGGCGATCAGTCCCTACCTTATGATTCGTGTCACTTGGTGTCCATTCGTGGTTAAGGAATCATTACAAAATCTGTGCCTATCTGAGCAATCTGTGGTTAGGTTAAAATTTGGTTGTGACTTTGCTGCTCTAAGCCATCAGTGGTTATAAATCCCCCCTCCCATTCATGCCGACCTGGGAACGCCAAGCTCCAGCTTGGCTATTTTCTTACGAATCCCGAATCTTCTTCTCATTCTTTGCCTGGTGACCAATGTTTTGTATTCCTAAAGTTTTTCCTTCCTCCAAAGATTTTAAATAACTAGCCTTCGGTCCTCAATCACTACCCTATGAAAAGCAGCAAATCTTTCTTCGCCCTTGGTTGGGCCATTTTACTCGTTGTTATTATACCTTCTGTCTTCGCACAACGGGAGCGACCACCGGTGCCTACTCCTACGCATGCAAATGTGTCTTATGGCGAACATCCGAATCAAGTCATCGATTTTTGGCAGGCCGAAGTGGGCAACTCTGGGCCACTGGTTGTTTTTATCCATGGTGGTGGATTTACCGGAGGTTCCAAGGACTCGATCAGCGCTGCAAATATCAAGACACTTACTGAAGCGGGGATTCATGTCGCCTCAGTCGAATACCGTTTTCTTAAACACGCCAAGCTGCCGGCCGCCCATGAGGATGCGGTGCGGGCCATTCAGTTTATTCGATCGAAAGCCAGAGATTGGAAAATCGACAAGAACCAGATCGGCGCCTATGGTGGCTCGGCCGGTGCACAGCTCGTGGCTTACCTGGCTTGGCACGACGACATGGCAGATCCGAAAAGCGAGGATCCTATTTCCCGCGAATCCACCCGACTCGCGGCAGTAGCTCCTCTAAACGGCCAAGCAACCATGGACCTCGACTGGTGGAAAGAAAATATTCCCGGTTATGATGAGCCTCATCGGCAGCCTGAGGAATATTCCGACCTTAGCGGAATTGCCCGTGAAGCTCTGGTGAAGGAGGTATCGATCATCAACCATATCAGCGCGGATGATCCTCCGGTTTTTATGCGTTACGGAATGAGACCCGATGACCAGATACCCGAGGAGAACCCTAGCGGATGGAAAGTCCATCATGTAAACTTCGGTATTGCGATGGAGGCAAAACTGAGGGCGGCAGGCGTTGAAGCTACGCTTAAATACCCGGGTCCCGAGACCCGGTATGAAAATGAGGCGGATTTCTTTATCGATAAACTGCTCTGGAAAGGAGAACGCGATAAATACTCCGACTTTGAAGCCCATACCTTCAAAGGTTCTTCAGGTGAGTCTTTGCACTATCAAATGCTCAAGCCGCGCAACTTCAATCTCAAGAAGAAATATCCACTTGTCGTATTTCTTCACGGGAGTGGGGGACGCGGACCTGCGAATATTCGCAACGTGGTGGATGCAAGCGTACCTGCCCAATTGGCATCCGACGATGTGTATGGAAAATACGATGCCTTTTATCTCGTGCCTCAATGTCCCGGGCCGAATACCTGGGCGAAAGCTGAGTGGATGGATTCTCGTCCAAATGCTCGCCCCAGTGTACAGGATACGCTTTATGAATTAATCGATTCCTCTATTGTGGAAAATAACATCGATACTCATCGGCTTTATGTCACCGGACTTTCGATGGGTGGATTTGGGACATTCAGCGCCGTGTCGGCACGACCCGACTTCTGGGCCGCTGCAGTTCCCGTGTGTGGCGGTTGGGATCCCGTCGAGGCAGATGTTTTAAAAGGAACGCCGATGCGAGTTTTCCATGGGGATGAGGACAAGGCAGTCGATGTCCAATATTCCCGAGATATGTTTGCCGCCATCAAAACCGCAGGTGGCGATATCGAATATACGGAGTACCCCGGTGTGGGCCACAACTCCTGGCTCAAGGCTTATTGGGACAAGGACATGTGGAAGTGGATGTTTAAACAGAAACGGTAGTTCTTTATTTTAATTGTGAAATCTGTCGTGGCGGGTTGGAATATGAAAACGTCGCTTAAAAATAAGATTCTCACGGACAGTTGTACTGATGAAACGAATTGTTGAACAGGAGGAAATGGAGATAACGGAGCAATAAGCACTCGGGCGACAACCATTTCAACAAGCTCAAGAATTTCATCGAAGCGAACGACAAACTTTTTCTAAAAAACTCTGTTTCCTCCGTTAGCTAGCTTCTGTTCAAAACAAATAATTGTTTCATTCGGGAAAAGAATAATAACCGCAGGTCAACTGAGAGCACCGGCATGAAAACGTCGTTTAAAAACAAGAATCTCACGGACAGTGAGTACTGATGAAGACTGATAAGAGGGTTCATTTTTCAAGAATCATCAGTGTTCATCGGCGAGATCAGTGGTTGTTACTTATTATCCATTTCTAAAAAATCTCCTCTGCGCGCTCAGAGGTTAAAATCAGAAATTTTGATTAAGACTATTTTCTATCGTGATCTACGAGATGCGTGACAGGCTACGCCTCTACGCCCCTGAGTCTCCGCCGATATTTAAGTTTTCGCTTCCCAATTCAGGCTTAAGCCTTCTACCTTCATCCTTATGAAACTTACTACTCTTATTACAACAGTTGCCCTTCTTGTTGGCCTGGCTTCACTCAACGCCGCTGACAAACGCCCCAACATCCTTTTTATCTTCACCGATGACCATGCGCCGCACTCCATCAGTGCCTATGATAGTTGGCTGAAAAAGGTACACGCCACGCCGACCATTGATAAGCTGGCCGCTGAAGGCATGTTGTTTGTAAACAGTTTTTGCACCAACTCCATTTGTGGTCCGAGCCGCGCGGTTATCCAAACCGGCAAGCACAGTCATAAGAATGGTTTCATGAACAATGGAAACTCGTTTGACTGGAATCAACAGACCTTTCCCAAGCTACTTCAAAAGGCCGGTTATCAAACCGCCATCTATGGCAAGTCGCACCTGAAAGGAGAACCTCAAGGTTATGACTCCTGGGCGGTGCTTCCTGGACAAGGGCTCTACTACAATCCCGACTTTATTACTCCCGAAGGACAAATAACCGTAAAAGGTTATTGCACCGATCTGGTGACGGACATGGCCGTTGATTTCTTAAAAGAAAAACGCGACGACGACAAACCGTTCATGCTCATGGTTCAGCACAAGGCACCACACCGTAACTGGATGCCGGCCCTACGTCACCTCGATCTTTATGACAATATCGTGCTTCCCGAGCCGGACACGCTTTTCGACAATTGGTCCGACAATAGTTCTGCCGCTCCCAATCAGGAATTGGAAGTCGATCGTCACATGCACCTCAATTTCGATCTCTTCCTGGATCTGACTCCGGACTTTCAAGACCCTAATCCTGATAATCCGGCTGATCGTTCTGCCTGGAACAATATGAAACGTATGACTCCTGAGCAGCTGAAAGTCTGGCGTGAAGCTTATGATCCACGCGATGCGGCTTTCCATGCGGCGAACCTGAAAGGAAAGGATTTGGTTCGCTGGAAATATCAGCGCTATGCCAAGAATTACCTGCGCACTTTGGCTGGAGTCGACGAAAGCGTTGCCCGCCTTCAGGCCACCTTGGCCGAACTGGACCTGGATGATAATACCGTCGTAATTTATTCCTCAGACCAGGGGTTCTATATCGGTGACCACGGTTGGTTTGACAAACGTTGGATGTACGAAGAATCGCTCAAAATGCCCTTTATCGTTAAATGGCCGGGCACAGTAAAACCGGGTTCTCGCAACCAAAACCTGATCCAGAATCTCGACTACGCCGAAACTTTCCTCGACATTGCAGGAGCGACCATCCCCGGTGACATGCAAGGCGCTTCCCTGGTTCCCTTGCTCAAAGGTGAAAAACCAGCCGACTGGCGCAAAAGCATTTATTACCATTACTACGAATACCCAAGCGTGCACATGATTCCCCGTCACTACGGTATCCGTAATCAACGCTACAAACTGATGCATTTCTATCAGTTTGACGAATGGGAATTCTATGACTTGAAAGAAGACCCGGATGAACTCGTCAACCTGTACAACGATCCCGAATACGCCGCTCGTATTGAGCGTGCCAAAAAAGATCTCAAAGATCTTCAAACACACTACGAAGACGACAGCGATATCTCTGTGATGCCAAAAGAGTGGCAGTACAAAGTGCGCGACAGAGGGTGACGGAATTGGTTCGCCTTCCAATTATCCAGGGCCGACTCCTTGTTCCCTTAAATCCGCTTTGTGAAAAAACTGGGGAAGCTCTCGAATCAAACACAACAAGCCGTTTTAGAGTCGTTAGCGGAAATGTTTGCTTCTTGAGCGCCGTGGGAAGCGTCGCAAGGTCATGTAAATGCAGATTCGAAGGGGTGGTGGTGTAGTTGTTTAATCGACCAACCAGATCATATCTTTCTTGAAATAATCTCTCAAGAATCCCGCATCTCGGGTCAGCAGTCGATCAGCATGATGTCGTGCGTGGGCCCCAATAATGAAATCGGCTATGATCCTGCCAGGTTTGCCACCCCGGTCCAGGTATTGACTAAACACCTTCCCCGCATCCAGAGCTGCTGCGACAGATCCTCCAACGTGTTCCAAATTCCAGGACTTGAGAAATGCAGGCATCGCTTCGATTCCTATTTCAGCGAGCACAAAGGTGGGAACTACCATTTGCCCTTCTCTAGCGCATCCAATGAGGGCTGTTTCCATTTCTTGTCATCAATGATTACGGAACTGTCGAGGGCTGTGATCATTTCCCTCGGATCTGTTTCAAATAGCTGCTAGCCGATGCTCCAAAGGGTAGTTTGCCTTTGCCGACCCACTCATCGAACGGCGATACATCAACCTTCTTTTCGCCGAACAGTTTCCCATTCTGTTCACAAAACTTTAGAACAGTTCCGGGAGTGAGCCCGAGTTGTGTGCGTAGCTTTTTCGGGATGGTCACTTGTCCTTTTTCTGAGATTAAAGAATTCATACTGTTAAATTAAAAATTCCTATTTTTGAGTCAAAGTGTATTTTATATCTGTTCTTGAGTCTCCGAGTTTCATTCTGATTGAATAACCGTAATCCGTTCCACTCATTTCCTATGGAAAACAAAGCTTCTTTCAATCCGCCTGAACCGTCTCTGTAGCACAATGGAATTTCCAAATTCTCGTGCGAATTGAAAAGTCTTAATGTCATGCGCTTGTCGGTTACCTATCTTTTGCTATGACCCATTTATTGCGCTTTCATTGCTTCTCTTCTAACCTTTGGAAGGCCATACTTTTTCTTCTGGCATTGAGCTGTCAGAGTGGCTTAGCCCAAGATCGCGGTGATCCCTGGCCGGTACATGTGATTGACTCAGGATTGAGTGGGGGTGATGGCGTCCGTTTGATGGATGTCGACAACGATGGCGATCAAGACCTGGCAGTCGGTTGGGAGCAGGGCGGGGCAACGCGCATGTATTTGAATCCTGGTCCAAATTCAAAGGTGAAGGAAAAGTGGCCATCGATCGACGTAGGAGTAACGCCAGATGTAGAGGACGCCATGTTTGCGGATGTGGATGGAGATGGTCGTGTGGATGTGGTTAGCTGCAGTGAAGGGGATCATCAACGTATAGAAGTGCACTTTGCGCCGACAGAGAAAGATTATGCAGCAAGCTCAGGTTGGAAGACTATTGAGTTTCCTCAATCCTTGACCGGCAAGCGCCGTTGGATGTTTGCCATCGCATTGGATGTGAATGAAGATGGGCACCTCGATCTGGTGGTTGGTGGAAAAAGTGGGGACGCCAAAGTGGCCTGGCTCGAAGCGCCAACATCAAACAAACGAAATCTATCTCTTTGGAAGTTTCACGAGATGAGTAACGCAGGCTGGATCATGTCAGTGATCGCTCAAGACATGGATGGGGATGGAGATGAAGACATCCTCCTTTCAGATCGTAGGCCCAACTCAGTTGGTACTGGTGTTCGCTGGTTGGAAAATCCAGGGGTTGGCACAAGGCAGTTAGGATATTGGGTTAGCCATTTTGTGAGTGATGTTGGTGATCTACCCGACTTTATCGATCTGGCCGACATGGACGGAGACGGAGACCTGGATGTGATCGCTTCGTGCAAGGTGCCTGATCGAATCGACTGGCATGAACGGCTGGACGAAAGTGGTCTTCGCTGGAAGGAACACGAAATTTCTTTTCCCGAAAATATGGGTCATTCCAAAGCGGTAAAAGTGAGAGATATTAATTTAGATGGAAAACTGGATATCGTAGTTTCCTGTTCTTCAGCTGAAGCGCCGCTTTCAGGAATGGTCTGGATGGAGTATCCAAAAAGCGTGTTTGATCGGGATTGGATAGCCCATGAAATTTCCGGTCCGGACGGAAGTAAATACGACCGCCTCGAATTGATCGATCTGGATGGAGACGGTGATCTCGATGTGATGACCACCGAGGAAAACTTTGGTCCAAAGAGTTTGGGTCTGGGGGCTATTTGGTATGAGAATCCTACCAAGCAATCATTCAAATTGATGGCGATAAAACGAGAATCCGAGCGAAGGGCAATCATCAACAATCTTCGTCAGTTGGCATCGGCTGCTGATCAATATTTATTGGAACACGGTGTCACCGAAGTGGCGGTGGAGGATTTGGTCGGCGGGGATAAGTTTATCCGGGAGCTCGAGCCGGTTGCTGGAGAATCCTACCAGGGGTTTGTAATATCCCAAGGCACCGCTCTGACAGTCACTGATTCGAGTGGAGTGGTTTATCAGCTGGATTTTTAGTTTAGCTTTGATCGAAACCATTGGGGAAAAAATGAGCGGTAAAGGGTTGAAGGTGTTATTTTTTGTGTGTTCCAGAAATCAGTGGAGGAGTCCTACTGCTGAAAAAATCTACCGTAACAACGTCCTTATTCACGTACGATCCGCAGGCACCAGCAGCAAAGCTCGCAAGCGGGTATCCGTAAAAGATATCGAGTGGTGTGACTTTATCCTGGTGATGAAGAAAAAGCATAAACAACGATTGATAGCTGATTTTTCTGAAGCAGTTCGCCATCGTCCATTGCACGTGTTGGAGATTGAGGATAACTATTCGTTTATGGATTCTGAATTGGTCCAGGACCTTCGCTTGGCAATCGAACCGATCTTGGAGGATTATCTGTAGACACCAAATATGGGATATAAATTAATGTGAAAAAGTGCCATCCATTTGATGGATTCATTCATTTTGTAACCGCCTGTATCGAATATCCCGGTGTTCAACGGTAGGGCAATGGCGTCCCCGCCATGCCGTGTTTGAGGGGAGTAGCAAGCGGAAGAACGAGGACGCTCTTGCCCTGCTTTCACATTAGATGACATCTTTCTAAATAACACCCGGTCACCAAATTCAGAATATAAACGATTGTATCCTGGCGTTTCCTGATATTCGTTAATTAACAGTCGGTCGGAAACTGGAATGCAGATTCAACTATTTATTAATCGAACGCTCAAAAGGTTCTTCCCAAAGCAGGCTTTGCACTACAAAGCCTATTCGGCGCTCATAAGAAATAAGTGTTCCTATTTGTATCTTACGGGATGGATACAAAGCCTTGATGCGAAAAAGCCCGTTGATAAGGATGGTAATCCGATTCCCTGGATGAATTTTGCCGTCATCCAGATTCTTGAAGAACGATTAAAGAATGATCAGCGTTTGTTCGAATATGGCAGCGGTTATTCTACCTCTTTTTATGCACGAAGAGTTAAGTCGGTTACATCGGTAGAATATGACAAGAGTTGGTATGAGAAAATCAAGCCAACCGTGCCAGAGAATGTAAGATTAATTTTTAAGGAAAAAGATCAAGATGGGGATTATTGCCGGGTTATTACTTCGACGGATGATCTCTACGATGTCGTAGTTATTGACGGTCGGGACCGGGTGAATTGTTTGAAGCAAAGCCTCCGGGCATTGTCTTCAACGGGAGTAATTATCCTGGATGACTCGAGCAGGGATTCATACCAGGAAGGGATAGCCTTTGCCAAAGAGAACGGATTTAGGGCGCTTAATATTGAGAGTATCAAAGCGACAGATACCGTGGTTGATCGGACCACTATCCTTTATCGCGATGGCAATTGTTTTGGATTGTAATATCCATGCGCTCCCCAATCTGCGCTTTAGTTGATTCGTCCTAATCGCTGGTCCTTCCCATTATCAAACCGATGGCTCCACCTGTTAAAGAGAATTGGATGAATTGAAATACCGTTCCCAGAATTACAAAATCTATTACCGGTTCTATGGCGAACTTGGCGGCGGTGGCAAAGACCATCACGGTCCATATTGTCAGGCCAAGAAACAGGCCGAATTGAATGCCACGAAAAACAGGGGCACCCCCGCCAACGTGGCGGTAGAATAGGGGATAGAAATAAGCGAAGACAATTCCTTGAAGAATGATGGCCAGGATACCGAATGCCATAATGGGTTCACCACGCGTGAAGGCACCCATGGCTACATATTTCTCGTGAAAAAGCAGCATGTGCCAAGGGTAGGCCACCGCCATGGTGATGACGAAATACGCGGCGACCGATAAGAAGAATTTTTTGTTCATTGTGTTATTTGAGTTAATTCACTTGTGTTATGCAAGTATATGATAGGGTAGGAAATACGCCTGGGTTTGATCCGAGGGCATGGGCAACCACGAGATAGTACCCGGACTGAAAACGACCGACTGATTGAAAACTGGTGATAACCACCAAGCTAAAGTGGTAAAGAAACCGGGGAAGGATGATTTTTGGGTGAAGCTAAAATCATTACTAATTGGACTGACCATACCTCACCTCATTCAACCCAATTTCCGATCTCGGTGGCTATTCTATCCATTCCCGGATGCCTACTAAGTGACACTTGAAATCGACCAAAGATTTGCCGGAAAATTAGTAGACATATAATC
>JAQBYJ010000169.1 GCA_027622555.1 Verrucomicrobiota bacterium | reverse complement strand
CCAAAGGACGGAGTGTGCCCAATTAACAAAATCGATTATTTTTGGAATTTCTTCTTGATACTCTGACCCCTTCCTCTTCTTCTCTATTATATTCCCACAGAGAGATCAAGCTGAGGAGTAAAAAGAGGTCAAGACGGCTTCAAAATAGCTCGCATTATAAAGTTGATGGTCTCTTCGACGACCTCGTTCACCTTTGGGGATTTATTCGGAGAATACCAGCGGGCAATTCCGCGAATGGTACTCAAAATATGCTGGGTGGTCATCTTGATATCCTGGGCTTGTAATCGCCCTGCCACTTCAAGTTCTTCCACGGCTGATTGGACGTATTGGTGATAGGCCACCTTTCGATCAGTGATTTCGGTGCGGCCAGCTAGTTCCAAATGGTTAACTTCCCACATCAACACCGACATCGCGGGACCGTACTTGATCAGACCTCGAACATGCAGTTGCATGATCTCCCGCAATCGTTCTTCCGGATCGGCAATGTTACGTGTCGGTTCGACAACGACCGCCTCAACACTATCCATAACATAGGTCATGATTTTATAGAGCATATCCTGCTTGCTGGCTATATGATGGTAGAGCCCGGACTTGGTCATGCCGACTGCCTGAGCAATGTCGCCGATGGAAGTGCCTCCAAATCCTTTTTCTACCATGAGTTCCGCAGCAGTCCTGTATATCTCCGAATTGCGGGCTTGTCCTTCCGGCGTCGGCATGGGTCTGGTTCTGTCTACGATTTCCATAATTATTGAGCTAAGGTGATTTAAGGTGATTTTCGAACTTCCAGCACCCCACTCCCGCTATGGGTTAATTTATTGATTGACTACCTAACGATCGTTCGTTTGGTAAATGCAAGGATATAAACTTTAAAGACCCGTCTTCAAATGTAGGTCATGCACCAATACTATGGACAAGATAACCAAACCAATCTGGGCAAATAGCATACTCCATTTCGTCTGCCTGTTAAATCTCTTAATCGGCAATTCAGCTGTAAGCGGACAGAGCGAGAACTCATACAAAGCCGAAATTGTCCGGGATGAGTTCGGAGTTCCCTACATCATCGCCGAAACCTTGCCCGATGCGGCTTTTGGAGATGGCTATGCCCAAGCCGAGGATCGTTTAAACCTGCTCATGGAAAACATTCTGACGGCAACCGGCACCCGGGCCGCTCAACTGGGTGCCAGTCAGATCGACCGCGACTACAAGGCCCGACTCAGCGGTGCCCGGCGTACTGCCTATGAAAAATGGGGTGAGATACCCCTGGAAGTTCGAGAGATTTTTCAGGCCTATGCCGCAGGCGTGAATCACTATATCGAGAGTACAAAAAAACCACTTCCTTCTATCGCGCGGCCTATCGAAGCACAAGAGCCTTTGGCCATGCTGCTGTTTAGCGGACTTTACCGGCAGATGTCTCAAGCCCAGAAAGACCTTCTCGGCCAAGGGGGAGATCCCATTGCCGGCGAAGGATCCAATGGAGCGGTCCTGGGACCTTCCCGCAGCGCAAGCGGAAACAGCCTCATGCTATCCGATATGCACACGCCTTGGAGTGGTTTCAACCGCTGGTATGAGAAGCACTATCTCACTCCCGATTTGGAGGCTCACGGATTTATGAGCGTGGGATGCCCGCTATTTCTCGTCTGCGTTACGGACCGCATTGGATGGACACTTACCCGAAACCCGGGAGATCGAGGGGATTGCTTCGTTCTCAAAACCAATCCTGACAATCCGAATCAATACTGGTTTGATGGTAAATACAGGAACCTTCTGTTTTCGAGTGAAATAATAGAGGTTAAGGGCGATGAAACCGTTGTCCGCCGCGTAGCCCATACCGTACATGGGCCAGTCATAAAGCAGGGCAAGGGCAAGTTGTTTGCCGCAGGTATGAGTGTGATGGGAGAAGTGGGTATACCCGGACAATTATACGCGGCACTCACATCCAGAAATCTCGATGACTTCAAAGCGGCCTGCGCGATAAATCAAATGGACGGCGGCAATGTTTTCTACACCGATGTCGAAGGAAATATCTTCTTTACCTGGTGGAACCGGCTCGCAGTTCGAAATGAAAAATACAACTGGCTGGAAGCGGTGGACGGAAGTCACAAGGATACGCTTTACCAGGGCACACTTTCACCCGACCAACTACCTCTCTCCGAAAACGATCCCGGAGGCTATTACCAGGCAAGCAATGCAGCGGACTGGACCATAGGAGATGGAGCCTGGGGCATGTCGCCAAAAGACTTTCCAAACTGGCTACTGACCTCTCCGGAACGCTCCTACCTTCCATCACGGTCACAACGCACAGTCGACATGATCAACAGCATCCCGAAACACAAACTAGAAGACGTTCTCGAATGGTCGCTCGATACACGCATCCTCGGGGCCGAATGGGTTTGGCCACTGATTGAACGCGCCTACCAAGAACTGGGTAACGGAGGGAACAGTCAGGTCGACATCGCCATGAAAACGCTGGCTGAGTGGATGAAAAATCCAGTGGCGAACAAAGAGTCCCGCGGTTACTCCATCTATCGGGAATGGCTGGCCGTGATCGCCGCCAATGAAAAAGACGATCCTGACTGGGCAGTCCTCGGACAGGTTGCCGACATGCTCAATGTGCTACCCGCCCTGCCCAACCACCCGGAAGCGGTACCCGTTGAGGAAGTTAAGCGAGCTCATGAAGCACTGGTTAAGGCGGTAGCTTCGTTGGTAAAATTACACGGAACGCCCACCCCGAAATGGGGCAACATCAATGTAATCCAATTGGCCGATGGCACCCGCTTTCCAAGTGGCGCGGCTGATAGTGTTTCCCAAGGTATGTGGCAAACCTCTCAAAACACCAAACGGTCGAAGGATGGCATGTGGCTGGATGCTTCCGGATCTGACGGTATGATGATGGCCGAGATGAGCAGCCCCCCGCGTGTCTTCACCATGGTACCTTATGGACAGAGCGACGACCCGAAGTCGCTGCACTTCGCCGACCAGACCAAACGGTACACCAACGGACAATACAAACGTGCCTGGTTTGCACGCGGAAAGATCCTGGCCCATGCTGAGTCGCAACTGAGTATATCGACGAAGGGAACGCAATGAATCCACTCGAAACCACCGTAACGGGACAGACTCAAGCAACGTCCCCAGAAATTACTCCATTGGGCGTCATGGAGGCAATACGACACCGAGCATCCAAGAGAGCGTTCTCGAATGAGCCGGTATCGAAGTATATAATTCACCAAATCCTGGATACGGCCCGATGGGCGCCTTCCGGTGTCAACACTCAGCCGTGGCAAGTCATGGTAATCACCGGAAATACCAAACAGAAGATCGCTGATGCCCTCATTGAGGCGCGCTCTTCAGGGCAGGCTCCGAATCCCGACTACAAATATTATACTAAACGCTTTCCCGAGCCGTATCGGTCCCGCCAAAAGGCTTGCGGATTAGCGCTCTACGAAGCGTTGGAAATTAAACGCGAAGACAAAAACGCCAGGACCCATCAATGGATGAAGAATTACAACGGTTTCGGGGCTCCGGTCGAGTTGATGTTCTTTATCGACTCCGTTCTGGAAAAAGGATCGTGGATCGACATGGGTATGTTTATCCAGAATGTAATGCTGGCCGCTCGCGGACACGGACTGGAAACCTGCCCGCAAGCTTCGATGGCCGAGTTTCCGGACATCGTGCGAGGGATTCTACAACTGCCTGATTCGCTGTCGCTGGTCTGCGGCGTGGCTTTAGGTTACCCGGCTTCGGAAGACCCGGTAAATAAGTACCGCACTGAGCGTGAACCTGTAGAGTCTTTTACGACGTGGTTTGAATAACTGAAATCCCGATGAGTTTGAGCAAATATTCACTCTGCAATACCTATACGCAATCGACTGGATCCTTATCGCCTATTGCAATAAGGCAACAAACAACAGCCGGAATTGTTAGACGAATAGTCTTGTACTGCTTGGCGATTCTGATATCTATGGGGACCGTCATCCACGCATCGGACTCCCGTCCAAACATCTTAATCGCAATTTCCGACGACCAATCCTGGCCGCATGCTTCGGCCTACGGAAATCAATCCACCCAAACGCCGGCCTTCGACCGGGTTGCTCGTGAGGGTGTCCTTTGCAATAATGCCTTTGTCGCCTATCCCAGTTGCAGCCCCTCTCGAGCATCGCTGCTGACAGGCCGCTATCCGTGGCAGATTGAACACGCCGGCAATTTCTCCAGCACGTTTCCGCCCAAGTATCCAGTTTATCCCGACATTCTTGAAGATGCCGGTTACTGGGTTGGTTTCACCGGTAAAGGCTGGGGGCCAGGCGATTGGCGAGGGACCGGACGGCTCCGGAATCCGAGCGGAACGGAATACAACAGCTTCCAGGCGCCTTCTCCCGAAGGCATCAACAGCAACGATTACGCACGCAACTTCCAGGATTTTTTAAAGTCCAGCCCACACGGCAAGCCCTTCGTCTTTTGGTACGGCGGCACCGAACCTCATCGCCGTTACAGCGACGGCATCGGTAAACGAAACGGCAAAAAACTCGGCGATGCCCAGGTCCCAGCCTTCCTGCCCGATTCGCCTATCGTCCGGTCCGACATCCTCGATTACAGCGTAGAGGTCGAGTGGTTCGACAAACATTTGGGACGGATGCTCGATATACTGGAAGAACGCGGGGAGTTGGAAAACACCCTTGTCATCGTCACCAGTGACAACGGCATGCCTTTCCCAAGAGCCAAGTCCAACGTATACGAGTACGGCCTGCACGTGCCGATGGCTGTGAAATGGGCAAAGCAAATTCCAGGTGGACGGGTGATCGACGACATGATAAGTTTCGTCGACCTGGCACCGACATTTCTTGAGGCCGCGAAAGTGAAACATCTCGGGCCCTTCCCCATGGCGGGTCGCAGCCTGATGAACATCCTCAAGAGCAAAAAGCAGGGACTTGTCGACCCGACACGCGACGCTGTTATCGCCGGGCGCGAACGTCACGCATCGGCGAGGTACAGGAATTACGGCTATCCGCAACGGGTAATCCGGACACACGATTATATATATTTGCGCAATTTTGAGCCAAACTTCTGGCCCGCGGGACAACCCCAGGCCTACGACCACGACGGCACGCTGCGCCCCATGCATGAAGCCTATTACGACATCGACAGTTCACCTTCCAAATCTCTTCTTGTCTCTGAAAGAGAGGACCCCGCCATCGCTGAATATTTCAATCTGGCCATGGCCAAGCGTCCCGCCGAAGAGCTGTATGATATCCGAAACGACTCCGCTTGCGTGAACAACCTCGCCAACGCTCCCGAGTACGCAACCGTCAGAGACCAACTGCGTTCGCGACTGGACAAGGAGCTAAGGGAAAGCGAGGACGCCCGGCTCACCGGCGACCCCACCATATTCCGAACCTACAAACGCATGGTTCGCGGAGACCGCTTGCCTGACCCGGAAGATCCCAACCCCGGTCCCATCGAAGCCATTGAGCCTCCAGTCAGGGAGCGCCACGGTGGTGAGTTGCCCCCGGATTCCAAAGCTGGTATTTCTTGGGTTATCGAAGCGCTCGCCGGCGCACAGGATATCCGTGGCGTCTGGCTTTCCACGGCTATCCCCGAAGTACTGTTAGGACACACTGGCTTTACCATGACCACCATCCATGATCAGCAACCGATTCAAGTGCGATTGTTCACCGATTCTAAAAACAGAAAGCACCTGTGCTGGCGACTTGATGAAACGCTTCAATCCGGAGAGGCGCGCAGGTACAGGATTACACCCGTCGATGACAAGACTTTGGATACATTGGCGTACGATCCGACACAACCCGAACCGGATTCTCCCGTCTGGATCACCATCATTCACGGTCAATCATGAATCGTTTTGGAATTAATTTAATGCGGAGCCATTCGTTACATGTGAGTTTATTGAGCTTGCTGTGCGTCCTGTGTCTGTCACCGAAGTTGACCAGTGCGGCAACTCAAAATCCGAACATAATTCTCATCTTTGTAGACGATCTTGGCTATGCGGACATCGGTCCTTTCGGCTCGAAGTACCCCACCCCGAATCTTGAACGCATGGCCCAAGACGGCCGACGGTTTACAAACTTCTATAGTACATCCCCGGTATGTACTCCGTCACGAGCAAGCCTCATGACCGGTTGTTATCCACGGCGTGTGGGAATGGCCCACAATGAACGCGGCCAGTGGGTCCTGTTCCCCGGTAATCACAAGGGGCTGCACCCAGACGAGTTCACCATGGCCGAACTGCTTAAAGAACAAGATTACGCCACCGCCTGTGTGGGGAAATGGCACTTGGGAGATCAACCCCGTTTTCTACCTACCCGCCAGGGCTTCGATACCTATTTCGGAATCCCCTTTTCGAACGATATGGGGCATTTCAACACCACTCGTGGTTACCCGCCACTACCCCTGATGCGTAACGAATCAGTCATTGAGGAAGAGCCGGACCAAGCCCTTCTCACCAAGCGTTACACTGACGAGGCCGTTAAATTCATCAAGGCAAACAGAGAAGGTCCCTTTTTCCTCTATCTCCCTCACACCATGCCACACATTCCCATCCATGTATCGGACGATTTTAAAGACCAATCCGGTAATGGCCCAATCGGTGACGCGGTTCAGGAAATAGATGGGTCGACGGGGCGCATCCTCGACACCCTGGAAGAATTGAAAATCGAAGATAACACCCTCGTCATCTTCACCTCGGACAACGGTGGAACCTTCCGTTCCAAATCCAGCAACGCCCCGTTACGAGGGCAGAAAGGCGAGGTGTGGGAAGGCGGCATGCGTGTCTGCACCCTGATGCAATGGCCCGGGGTCATCCCTACGGGGACCGATTGCCACGAGCTGACCACCACCATGGACCTCTTACCCACCTTTGCAAAACTTACCGGCGGCACGCTGCCTGGAAATCGAATCATCGATGGTCGCGACATATGGCCACTCATATCGGGCCAACCAGATGCCAAAACACCCCACGAAGCTTTTTATTACTATTGGATGAATCACCTATGCGCGGTGCGCAGCGGCAAGTGGAAGCTCCATGTATCCTATATTGAACGCAATAGCACAGGCATGGCCCAAACCAGAGTCACCGAACTGTACGATCTGGAAAATGACGCCGGCGAAACGACGAACGTTGCCGCCGAAAACCCCGAAGTGGTCAAACGTCTCAAAGAGCTGATCCAAAAAACCCGTATTGATTTGGGCGACGGCCCCTATCTGGGCCGAAACACCCGCCCCGCCGGATATGTCGAAACCGCACATTACCTTACTCATGAAAAGACTAATGAATGATAAAGTCCCTGAATCAAAACCATCGGCAGCCAACATCTCCACGTGGAAGATAGAAAGCGCAAGAGTATTTCGTATCTTTCTATTGGGTACACTTCTGACAACCTCATCCTCCGGTCAATTGCACGCTGACACAAGTGAGCTCCCACCAACCAACGCATTCAATTTGATGGAGATGAAGGATCCATCTACATTGGATCTGAAAATTCTGGCGGATGAGTTGGTGCCGGCCTCGAAGATGAACGCGGGAAAAGTTCGTCTCATCCAACTCGAGTTCTTTTCACAAAACTGGGGAGGTGAAGAGGTAAGGCATCTGGCAAAGGTGTATTTGCCGGCAAACGGAATTGCCGAGTCAAAACGAGGCATGGCCATCATAAACCAGGGTGGCAGTTCCAATGCTGCAGATGGTTTCGATCTCGAAAAGGAGTATGGTTCCCTCACTACCCTGAAATTAGGAATACCTTCCATGTTATTGCAGTCAAATATGCCAGGCGACCATTGGGGCGTTATAGGACAAGGACCAGTTCGTCGATATACCGCTGCCAAGTTCTTCGAGACAGGCGATCCGAATTGGATTCATTGGATTGCCCTGGCCAAAATCTATATGCGAGCCATGACAGTGCTGGGCGAACTTGAGGATGTGCAGGCCACCCAGTTTGTTCTGGCAGGAAGTTCTAAACGAGCGCAATCAATTTGGATCGCAGCGGCGGTGGACGATCGCATTCGAGGGATCGTTTCCATTGCACGACCAGGCAATTTCCTTCACCTGATTCAGACCCATAGCCCTTCTCCAGGTAAGCTCCCAAATCCAGACGGAGCTCGAAAAATACACGAAGGATGGAAACACGAATACATGGCTCACATCGAGGACATGTATACTACTCGCGGATACGAGTACATGGCCTATATCGATCCCTACCAATTTCTATCCCGGGTAAAGGTTCCGGTGATGTATCTTATCGGAACCAACGATAACCTTTTTAACAGTTTTGATGATCACGGTTTTTATCCCTTTTACGAGGGTGACAAGAGTTTTGCCTACGTGCCCAATTACCTTCACGGCATGGGAACATCGACCCATGTTCAAGCCTATCGCGCCTGGGCAGCTCATTGTTTCTGGGGACGACCGGTAACCACTGTCGCAGCCTTGGAGTCGGAGGAGCACGGCACGTTGAACATAAGCGCCATAGTAAACAGTCAGGCGAACGTTACGGGAGTTCGTCTCTATTACTGTTTTCTGCAGGGGAAGAAGTTCAACGATGCCAAGGATAGCTACCTATCGGTGCCAATGAAACAGGGGGCCGGTACATCGCTTTGGAATGCAACCCTGCCGTCAAGTGAGACCTCTGGTCGTGAAGTATACTGGTACGTTGAAACCAGAGACCAAGCGCAGGGTCTCGAATCGATAGCGACAACCTTGCTCAAGCGTTCTCGCATGCCTTCGAAATAAGCGGGCTGCGCATGGACGACTGGAAAGCAGTTCAAATGGATCCGAAAGATCCCGTGGAGCTTTACGACCTGAAAAACGATATTGGAGAAACCACCGAGCTTGCCGCTCAACGCCCAGACGTCATGGCCAAGATCAATCAGCTACTGGCGACCTGCCGTGTCGAGGCGAGACCTCAAGTCGAACCGGAAACTACAAATGGGTGGAAGTTTCGGTAAAGTAGAATGCCTAGTACCATATAACACGTAATGTTTCGTATAGACAGGCTTCTGGGATTGCGCCATGTTTGAGTCATGGCACCAAGATATAAAATCACCCTGACGAAGAAAGAGCGCGAGAAACTGAAAACAATGACTCGCAGTGGGAAGATACCCGCTAAGAAGTTTCTGCATGCACGGGCTTTGCTTTTAAGCGACGCCGGAGAACATGGAGACCCTTGGAAAGTAGCCGATGTTGCTGAAGCC
>JAQBYJ010000168.1 GCA_027622555.1 Verrucomicrobiota bacterium | reverse complement strand
TAAGGTGAGGCTTCAGACCGTGGGCTTTCCAGATGCGCCGAACCGAAGTTTCGCTAATTCCAACGGATTGAGCCATGGTGCGCGTGCTCCAGTGAGTGGCATTGGCGGGCTTTTGCTCCAGGGTTTTCCTGACGATGGCGGTGATCTTTTGCGCCGACAATTTCTTCCTGCGCCCAGGGCGGGGGGCATCTTTCTTGAGACCGTCAATACCAAGTCGAATAAATCGATCGCGCCATCGTGCCGAGAGTTGGCGGGTGACGCCGAGTTGTTGGGCGATCTCAATGTCTTGCATACCCTCTGCAGCCAGGAGGATAATTTTCGCCCTCTGGCAAAATCGGACGGAGACCGAGGTGCCCTTGGCAACCTTGTTTAGCAAGACCGTTTGGTCGGAAGTAAGCTTAACAACAGGAGCGATTCTCATGGACCAAAGCCTAAATCAGTGACGATGGGGAAGTCAATCAATATGTTATATTATTTAAGACGCACTACACTAGATTCTCTTAGTGAACCTGACTTAATATCTTATCAGGTGGATGAGTTTGAGCTGGGTCTTACTGATCTAAGTTTTTACTCCTACCTGCACAATATGGAAGAGGCGTTTTCAATTGAGGATTGTTGGGCAACTTGGACCGTTCCTTTTGACCATGAGAACGGATACTTTTTTCTGGCTAGCTGTTATTATTTAAGCCAACCGGTCGTGAAATTCTGGGAAGAGAAACTCAACGGTCGTATTCAATGGTTTATCGTGGAGTTAGGCAGTCTTTCCACATTACTTGAAAATGCCGAACAGGAGCTAAAAGCACAAACAACCAACGCTTAATATTTTTCAAATGGCTATCGGAAGAGTACAATTAAAGATCGTAGCAAAACTCCACGAAATGGAGTGGCTTTCAGATGATCAATTCGAGGATCTAAAAGCTTCTCAAAACGACTACACGGGAGAAGAGCTGGATACGCTTTTATTAAACGACTATCATGTCAGTGATTTCCAATTGTTAATAGCGAAGTCACATACTTTTGGACTTCCTCCTTTTAGGGCCAAGGAGTTTCGAGTTACTGAATTTACGTTCGAGAAACTTGATAAAGACTTCTGCCTCGAAAAAAAGCTGTTACCAATTGGTACGGTTGGTGGCTATGTTCTTATAGCGATTTCGAATCCGTTTGAGCTCTCTATTATCAACGACATCCAACACAAGACGAACCGCAAGGTAATGCGGTTCCTTGGTCTTGAGTCCGATATTCTAAGCAACCTTCAGGATGATTTGAAAAAGCCTTCCATTGAGTTTGGTGATGTGGTGGATGCTCTTGGAATGGAATATAATGTCGATGAAGATATCGACGATGATGAACTTGCTGATGAAGATTCAGCTCCCATTATTCAGTTAGCTAATCGGATCATCGAAGATGCCTATTTTTCCGGAGGAAGTGATATCCATATTGAACCTTCTGAAAATGACTGCCGGGTCCGCGTCCGCGTTGATGGCGTTTGCCAGGTCAAACTAACACTTCCACAAAAGGTAACCGGATCACTCATTGCCCGCCTGAAGGTAATGGCCGATCTCGACATTGCTGAAAAACGAAAACCGCAGGATGGTCGTATCATTTTTAAGCAATTCACCCGTAAGCCGCTTGATATCGATTTACGTGTTTCATCTGCACCGCTCAATCACGGTGAAGGGATGGTTATGCGTATTTTGGATAAGCAAAAATCGACATTGCCACTACCGGCTCTGGGATTTTCTGCACAAAATCTGAGCATGTATCGCGAGTTGATTCGTCAGCCCTATGGCATGGTATTGCATTGTGGACCTACTGGTTCAGGTAAGTCGATGACGCTTTACTCTGCGTTGAATGAGATCAATACTCCCGACACCGTTATTCGGACTGCCGAGGATCCTATTGAGTATACCCTGGATGGGCTATGCCAGATGCAGATGAACCGGAAGATCGGACTTACATTTGCTGCAGCGCTTCGGTCATTTTTACGTCAAGATCCTGATATCATTCTGGTAGGGGAAATTCGAGATATCGAAACAGCCGGAATTGCAGTGGAAGCTGCTCTTACGGGACACATGTTATTTAGCACGCTCCACACCAATGATGCACCCAGTACGGTTGCACGACTTTCCGAGATGGGTGTGGAGCCATTTATGATTTCCGCCTCTTTGGTATGTATCTGTGCGCAACGGTTGATGCGACGGATATGTAAGACTTGTGGTAAGGTTCAAGAACCAACGACTCGTGAAGCTGAAATACTGCAACGTGCTATTGGATGGTCTGGACAAATAAGAAAAGCCAACCCCAATGGTTGTCCTAATTGCAATAGCAGTGGGTATAAAGGCCGAGTCGGTATTCACGAATTAATGCCGACTAGTAAAGAGTTGGTAGCGGCTATTAATGCGCGAGTGGAAACTGCGACCATCAAGCAGATTGCAATGAAAAATAACATGAAAACCCTTCATCAGGATAGCATGCTTAAAGTCCAGGAAGGTGTCACGACGATGGAAGAATCCATCTCAACCGTTCCGCCGGACATGGAGTTAAGTGACGAGTTTGAAGCAGACCAGATGTTACTGGAAAATGCAGGCGCAAAAGCTTAATCTTTTCTTGATGTAATTCGACTAAAGAATGGATTCGTAAACGCCACCTCCGAGTAGTTGTTCTCCGCTGTAGAATGCGGCGATTTGTCCCGGGGTAAGAGCGCGTTGCGGTGAATTAAAAAATACCCGAAGTTTATCGCCCTCCTGTTCAATGCGGATTTCCTGTGAAGGATCCCGATAACGCGGTTTTACCAGGATATCAATTTCGTCTGCGATTGTTTCGACATTCCAAATCAGATCGCGCACAACGACTTCCTGGCTGAATAATTTTGGCGTGGCCGGATCCTCGAAAGCTACAATGAGCTCATTTTTCTGGTAATTTTTGGCGACAACAACGTAGAACTTATGATCTGCATTGGAAGGAATTCCCAGGCCTTTCCGTTGTCCCAATGTAAAACGATGAAGTCCCTGGTGTTGTCCAAGGAAATTACCTTCCAGGTTCACGATAGATCCCGGTTTATCAGGAATATATTCCCGCAAGAAGTCGCCGATTTTTATTTTCCCAATGAAGCAGATTCCTTGGCTGTCTTTTTTATCCGCATTTATGAGACCTGCTTTTTGTGCGATTTCACGTAGTTTTGGTTTGGCGATATTTCCAACCGGAAATAATCCATGTGCGGCTTGGTCCTGATTTAAGAGGGAGAGGAAATAACTTTGATCTTTGTTTTTATCGAATCCTTCCCAGAGCTCCGTAATGCCTTGGGCATTTACCCTGGATTGAACGTAGTGGCCGGTAGCGACAGCATCGAATCCGTCCTTGCGTGCATAGTCGAGAAAGGCGCCAAACTTGATCTCGCGATTACACATGACGTCAGGATTGGGCGTAATCCCGGACTGATATCCCGAGATCATATAGTCCACAACGCGTTCCCGATATTCATCGATCAGGTTAACAACACGAAACGGTATTCCCAATTGGTCGGCCACGGCTCTGGCGTCGTCGATATCTTTTTGCCATGGGCATTCCCCGAACACATCGGTTTCCTCCAGCCAAATCTTCATGTAGCAACCTTCAATGTCGTACTGCCCCTCCTGTTTTAGTAAGAGAGCCGCCACACTGCTGTCCACTCCACCGGACATAGCTACGAGAACACGTTTCATAGGGCAGGGGAATAAGGCGTTAATCGTTGAATATTCAAGACCTTACTTAAAACCACCCCGTTAGCCTCTCAAGGTAACTTACTGCCAACTCACGGTCAATATGGTTGGTCATATATTCTGATAGTATCAAAACGTTCCATAGAATCGCCGTCAAAGTAGCAGCGGACAATATGCGGAGTTTGATTTTTGAAGATTTGAACTGTTCATAAATAAATCCAAGTCCTGCCATAAAGAAAAGTATGGATACCTCATAGGATCTATTGCCAAAGGAAGAACCAAACCACCAGCACCACCAAGCACTGTTAATGTAAACAACCAGGGCAAAACTGACTATCCAAACTTTTGGGAATGCGTTTTTCCTGAACGAGGCTATGATCCAGCCGACTGCGCCAATCAGGAGAAGGGGATGCCAATTGAATAATCCATGCCTGTTGGAGAATAATGAACTCCATAGGGCCGGCTTAAGAAAGAAGAAAGATTCGTTTGTGTAGGAAAATACAAACCAACTTCCATATATTTCTTTCCAGATGCCCAACTGCACAAGTAGCGGAATGGCTCCAGCGATTATTCCTATTCCCAATCGTTTGTATTCGGCTTTTGGATTGCTTCGGATTTGGTGTAAACAGTACCAAAATGGAATCAACAGGTAGGCTACTGCTGTTGGTCTGCTTATTAGCAACATTCCCGAAGCAAACCCCAGTAGCATCCAGTTGATTGCGGTACTTGTATCTCTGAGTTTTAGGCTCAACCTAATGATGACCATGGAAAGAAAAAAGACCTGATTGTGCACCATACCAAGACGTGCAACCTGATAGTAGAGCAGGGGACTGGCCAACCAGGTTGCCAAAAGAGCCCAAAGTGCTGTTTCGTCAGGTAAAAATCGCCTCAAGATCCGATGACACAGCACCAGACTCAACAACCCCAAGGCTAATTGATAGAGCCAGATAACCGTAAAGTAAATGGGCTCAGTCCCTCTCGGGTGTTCTTTTATAAATCCATATAGCAGGTGAGTTAGTTTATAGGCGGGCCAATTCATAAGTGCCCAGCCCACCGGGTACTTATTTAACACATGACCGGTTGTCGGGTGTGTATTGTTGATCCATTCATGACGAATGTCTGGTGTCAGCGTGTTCAAGTCTACCAGGTTGTTCTTCAGATCAATGTCCCCATCTACCACCCACGAGTTTAACCAAAGGAAATATCCGCTGTCGTCATTTCCTTGGAGAATGGGTTCCCCATCTTCAATAAACAGGTCCCAACCTTGATAAATCAGAAAAATGGGGCTGATAATTAAGGCGAACCATAACAGGGCGCGGTTTCTTTTCGAGAAAGGCATTTTGCAACGTTCTGCATGAAGCTGACGTATCTTTCAAGCTTCACACTTCTTAGGTGGCTATTGTTCCGATAGAGTATCTCTAATGTGAAAGAGAACGGATCCGCTGTATTGATTGTCTGTGAAAACTCCCGAACTTCCGGATTCTCCGACCCTGTCTTCCAACTGTTTCATATAAAGGCTGCGAGGTTTGATTAATTGCCCATGCAAGCTTACATGTCCTGTCAGACCTTGAAAGGGCCCGTCTACACGATCGCCGTTGCAGCCGATTGCCCAATTCCAGCCGTTAATCGGGCTTTGCACAGAAATCCAATCGAAAGCCGTGCTGTTCCAGAACAGGTGGTTAATGCCGCTCCATCCCCAGCCATCCCCCTCGTAGCCCCGATTTCGAATCATGAGCTTTTCTCCATAGGTATTATCCCAAAGTGTGCCCATTGCCCAGTAGCGCCAGGGTCCGATCACCGCCTTTTCGCCCTTCGAATAACAGTCGAGAAACACGTTGGGTCCTGCGGTCCTTTCCGGAATAAAATAAGGAAAAGAACAGTCCTCCGTATAACACCGCTGAACCAGAATCTGTTGGCCTGCGTTTATAAATCCATGTCTTCGTCCATAGCCGTATTTGGCGACCGGTTTCAGGTAGGCACAGTCTTGAATGGTTATTTGAAGGCTTTCTTTTTCGGTCGAAACGGTCGCATTGCCAAAATGAACGCCGGTGACTGAGCGGACCCAGGAGTTTTTCACCCGATTGAGCTCAACACCGGTCCAGCCATGTGCTTCATCGGAGTTAAGATCAGAGGTTTCAAATGCTGAAACGAGTCTGAGTTGCTCAACCCCCACCTTCTCAATTCTTTTTGGTAAATCAGATTTGAACAGAATGGTGGAGCCAAAGCGGGCGAATACAGGGTTAACCAAAGGGGCATTCAAATGAATCCGTCCTCCATCGATATTTTCGATGGTTCTTTCGAACTGAAATACAAAATCGGTCGGATCCCAGGGGTGACTCTTTCTTCTGTTTGGGTGCGGTGGAAATGCGTCCATGCCCAGAATGTTGATCCATTCTTGATTCATGTGTTGTTCAAGAATGACGGTATCTCCCGTATTAAGCCCGCGCACCGGAGACACCTGAAGGATTTTAGTTCCTGAAGGTAAATATTCGTCTATAACCTCCCAGCTCGAGCCTTCCTTGTTTTGATAAAAAAACACCCCCGTTCTTTCTCGGTTGTAGGCCTCCTGGGCTTCATCTCTTCCGGAAATGACTATGAGCGAGCGTCTTTGGTTACCCGTTGCGTAAATAGTAGTACCGGTTTCAGCTTGCCCTTCGCCCCGCAGCGTTACGCCGGACTTTTCTATGCGAAGTTGATCAGCTACATAATAGTTTCCACTTCTCAACAAAATTGCCCCACGAAAGCCTTCCTGGTTAATCGGAAATTGGCTGACCTGGTCGATGGCATCCTGAATCCGCTGTGTATCATCTTCTTTGCTTGAAAGGGGAGTGAGCGAAAGTGCTACCTGTACTGAGGGTAACGCGGCTCCATTTAGATAGCCTGCAGTTGAATAATCAGGAATTCGATTTCCAAACTGATCTTCTTTATACGAAAGCGGCTTGTTTTTTTTGAAAATTGCCCCTTGCTCATGAGGTCCTTTGCAGCCCGTAAGCATAAACAGGATACACAGCAATGTTACCCCAATTGATCGGTTTTTTAGAAAAGCTTTTAATGGGGTCTTTCGCTGAATTGTTGCACCAAACATAAATGGGAAACATCCTTTATTATTCGCAGACTGGGCAACTATGAAATTTATATGAATTGTTAGTTTCGTTTCTTGCCCTGCAGAAAGGAGGCGTTTTGATACCCGTTTAGAATCATGGCTAATATTACCTTACTTAACGCAGTGCTGCAATCGCCTCAATCGATTCAGGCGGAGCTGTCTGCGGACTGGGTTGGGTCTAAAATGCCGGCGTTTTTTCTGGATCCAGGCAAAAAAGAATTGGTTTCCGTCCGGCATTGCGACTTTGAGGAATTTGCCGAATTGAGCGGGTATTATTTCGATGGCGATGGTGTTCATTTTTTCTGTAGCCAACAGTTGCTGGCGCAAAACCAACTCGAACACGGAGATCCTGTCTTCCTTGTCGGCGACTTCAACGGATGGGACCAGGCAATAGGGAATTCCAGGTGGCAATTGAAGCCTGTGAGTTATGAAGGCAGACAGGGCCTGAAATTATCGGTGCCTCTCGATGAGTTTGATTTCGATGGAGGTACCGGTTTTAAATTTGTATCCCACGAAGGGCACTGGTTTGCTTTGCCGGCACAAGCCACCAACACCTATAATGACGGAAATGGGAATTCCAATTACTTCATCGATCGCCATCGTTCCGGACGTCATATGATGATGATCGAAACCCATGGTCCGATTAATCTTTCCAAGGACTATTCATTAGTTTTGCAAACTCAGCACCATGAAAGTGCGGCTGCTATTACGCCCGGTGCTTTTTTCCTTAATCTGGAGTCGCAGCTCAGCCTTGGGGCCATTCCGCATGGCAACACCACCTTGTTTAGGATTTTTGCTCCCAGGGCCTCTGAGGTCAAAATATGGATATCGAATTCTCCAGAAGTTTTTGAAAATGGCTCATCCCATTCGCTCATTCAAATCGGCAACGGCGTTTGGGAAGTGGTTATTGATGAAAACCTGAGTGGACAATTTTATTGGTATCGAATCGATGGTCCTGCGCAATCGGGGTTTTCCCAGTTTGACTCTGAAGTTAACATTCTCGATCCCTATGCGCTTGCAGTGGTCAATCGACTGGGTCCTGCCATTGTAGTAGACACTTCCATTTACGAAAAACCACAAGGGTTCGATGCACCCAAGGAAAAAGACTTAATCATTGGGGAAGTTCATCTTCGCGATCTGATAGCAAAGGCCCCCATCCGGCTTAAAGACAAAGATAGGTTAGGTTACGCCGGGCTCATCGAGTATTTGAAATCTGACCGTTGTTATTTGAAAGAGTGGGGCGTAAATGCGGTTGAGCTACAGCCTATTCAAGAAAATGATGCTCACTCGAAGCATGAGTATCATTGGGGTTATATGACCGCGAATTTCTTTTCTCCGGAAAGCACCTATGCTGAAAATCCTTCCAAGGCTTCACAAGTTGAGGAGTTTAAAGCATTGGTGAATGCGTTTCATGAAGCTGGTCTCGCAGTTATCCTGGACGTCGTATATAACCATGTCGGCGAACCAGCTCATCTTCTCTTTATTGATAAACTGTACTACTTTGAATTGTCGGCGGATGGTTCGCTTTCTAATTGGAGTGGCTGCGGGAACGACTTGCGTTGCAGTACTCCAATGGCAATTCGGTTAATTACTGATAGTCTGCTCCACTTTATTGAGTTTTACGGAGTTGATGGATTTCGCTTTGATCTGGCCGAGCTCATTGGGCTTGATTCGTTGCACAAGATTGAAGCAACCGTTAAAGAAAAACACCCTGATGTGCTCTTGATTGCGGAGCCGTGGAGTTTTCGGGGACACCTGGGTTCTGATTTAAAGCATACGAGTTTCTATTCCTGGAACGATGCATATCGCGATTTTGTGAAACACTATGTTTCGAGCAAAGGCGATCATCGCTCTTTACAGTATTTCCTGCGTGGTTCCCCCGATCATGTAGGTCGACCATTTCAATCGGTAAATTATACTGAATCTCACGACGACCGCACTTGGTTGGATGACATCACTCAGAATCCCCTGCACAATGGTTATTTTCCGACTCCTTTGGATCGCCGAAGAACCCATTTGATGGTGAGTATTCTTATGATGAGCCTGGGCACTCCGATGCTCGCCCAGGGCCAGGATTTCCTGAGGTCAAAATGGGGCGTGAAAAATACCTACCAACGAGGGGACATCAATGCGTTGGATTACCAACGCCAGGTTGATTATTCGGGCACTCACAGCTACTTTCGCCAATGGATCGAGTTTCGAAAATCTGAGCTAGGTGCCTGCCTTCGACTGGATAGCTTCCCCGATTCCGATTTCTTTGAGTTTTTTCCGGCCAAGTCCGGTGGTGGTTTGGGAATCCTTTATAATGCTACTGAAACTGTGGGATCTCGGCAGCTTTTCTTCGCGGTAAACCCGGTGAGCTACGTCTGCTTGATCGATGTTCAAGGTTTGAATTTGGCCCGAGACTGGATTCAGGTAGCGGATTCTGAGCGTTTTACTGCTGAAGGTCTCTCAACAGCCCTGACTTCTTTGGAACCGAAGCTAAAAATGCCCCCTGTTTCCTGTGCTCTTTGGATTTCCTAGTGTAGTGCGTCAAGCAGTCTGTAACATATCAAGCTTTGCTCGAGCACGCTTTACTTTTTCCAGAATGTCCTTCGCGCTGGCGGTCCAGACGAAGGGTTTGGGGGCTGCGTTGTGTTGCTCAATGTAGTTGTTGATTGTGTCGATGAGT
>JAQBYJ010000167.1 GCA_027622555.1 Verrucomicrobiota bacterium | reverse complement strand
AAAAACAAATCGCTGGTCAGGTCGTTTTTTTACGCCCCAAGTGTAGCCTATGCTAAGGACTAGTCAGTATGAGCGTATCATACAAAGCATCATTGCAAAACAGCTCATCTGTGTGAGACGCCATGGCACTGTATTTGCCGGGATATCGCTCTCGGTACTGATCTGAAAACCAGACTATCATCGGAATTTCAATCATATCGAAAGTAAACAGTTGAGCATGATGTTCCCGACCTCCGTAAACATCCTCTCCATGATCCGAGATGTATATAAAGCCAGATACTCCACCGCTTTTTTTCAATAAACTCAGCAGCGAAGAGACGACAAAGTCATTATATAAAACGCTATTGTCGTAATCATTCACTTGCTGCCGAATCTCTTCTCCCAAGCTTAACCACGCCTCGCGATCAATCGGTTCATTAGTATCAGAAAAGACTTCATAGCTTTCCGGGTATCGTCCCGAATAGCGCCAATGGTTTCCCATCAAATGCACGAAAATAACTCTGTTTTTTTCACTTTTGACCGAAAGCATATCTGCGTATGCACCCAGAACGACCTCGTCGGAATCCCGCGTTCTCACAACACTACCCACCCATCGATTGTAGGGGACTAGACGATCTGCCTGGTGCGCGATAATTGAAATGTTGTTGTCCCACTCACCTTGAAGTACTTGGTTCGTGATCCAGCTGGACTCTACCCCCACTCGTTTCAGTACGTTCAAAATTGAAATTGAGTCGAAGTAGTTTTTGCCGTTTTGCTGATTGGCTTCTGTCAGACTTAAAGACAAAGTCTCCGAGGTAAGGGTATGAGAGGAATACGCCCGCTGAAAAACAAGTAAATCGCCAGCTTTGCCATGCTCTACCAACAACGGAGTCGTATCTCTCCCATAGTCGTATAACCCCATGTGATTCTTATTCAGGGATTCTCCGATCACGACCACAAATGTTTCCCCGCCTTCTTCTTTACCCGCTTCGAATTGTATTTTGTTCGACTCAAGACGCTCCTGCATCTCTCGAAACAAAGCGAGTTCCCGGTAATAGGTAAGGATACAAGCGGCGGGGAACCGGTACAATCTGAAATATTGTAACTGCGTACAGAAAATCACCAGGATTATCATGATTTGAACTGCGGGAACGATATTTGGGATCTTCCTGCTGCCTGAAGTTTCTTGCTTCAGCTTTTGTACCAATACGATTGCCATAAAAGCCGCCCCAACAATCACCCACATCGGCGACAAAAAAGTGCGGCCAAACTCCAGTGATTCCCGCACATCCGTGGCCATAATCGAATAGACGACATCATCCGAAAAACCACCACCCAGTTGGAATGAATAAACGATATAGGCGAACGGGAGAATTGATAACCCGACTGAGAGCAAAAAGCCAACAACGCTCGCCCAACGCGCTCCATGTGCTCCGAACCGATTTGCATACATATAAATCAGCATCAGACTGAGCGCAAAACCAACAGAGAGTATGAGATACGAAAAATGGGGGTGAAAGAAACCATGATCGAAGTTCCTCCCGTCCGCCAGGCACATCAGAAGAAAAATCAAATACCCAACACTGGCAACATATCCGAAACCGGACATCCTTAAATATGTATACACGACGGACCAGATCGACGGCAAAATAAGAAAGCGGAAGTTAAGCAACTTTTCATTATCACTCAGGTAGACACAGAGAAACCAGGAGGAGAAAATGAGGAGGACGTTCTTCGTGAACTCACGCATAACAGATCAATACGACAGCATACGAATCCTCAGAGGTGTCAATGTGGAACACCGTTCACTGAAGGCCGAAAAGGTTCGATCATATGCTTCAACTACAGACAAATTGTTGGAGCATAGAGAGTGAAATTGAAGATCCCCATTGAAACAAAACCACCTCTAGGGATTGAGCACAAAAAAAGTGAATTCTCGCCAGCATATGCTTTGCTTCTTGGAACGGGGTTCTTTGTTGATGTTATGGCTTACGAATTATCAGGAACCGTAAAAGAAATCTTCGACGAGCAAAGGTTCGATAGTGGCTTCAACAAGCGCGCATTCGTTGTTACAAGCGAAGCCGATAAATTCCTGCAGGACATTCAATTCGAATGCCTTAAGGAAAGGGTCGAATTCGTAGAAAAATTTTCGATAGGCGATAAAGTGAACGTCAGCTTCGATGTCAACGGTCGCGAATGGAATGGAAAATATTTCGTCAATCTGGTGGCATGGAAAATCGACAGCAAAAGCGGAAGCAGCGCAGGCAGTGCAACCAACGACGATGAGCCACCTCTCCCTGATCCCGACGAAGACTTTGATCAAGGTCCTCCGTTTTAAAGAAGAATCGTCATCTTCCTCCTACTTATACTCCTACTTCTGAATTTTATAGGAGTGGCTTTAAGCCATAGCCTTATACACAACTTCCTGCGTGGGAAAGAGGGTTGTCTTTGGTTGTGGCAATGGTGGTGACACTATTGATTCTTCTCATGGAAATCTACCAACCATCTATGGCCGTATTCATGGCTCTAAAGAGTACCAAGCCAGCAATAAGCAACGCGACACCAACACAAAAGCCCTGCCGCTCTTTCAATGACTTCAAAACAAATATGATTCCGTACCTATTATTCTGTTATGAAAGAAGACAGAATCATGAATAACAAAATCATAGTAATGGATTTTTGATCCACGGCAAAATTGTGTATAAAGATCGGAGCATAAAGCCCTCCTGCTATTTAGGCATTGGAGATTGGAAGAATCGAGAGCGCATGTCCTTCGAAGCCTGAACCCCAGTTCCAGAATGTTTCTAAAATCGACCTAGTCGTGTGGATGCATCTTCAGGATCTCATCCACCATGTAGAATCCGACTTTGCCTTTCACTTCCTCCCGAACCCGGGCTACATCAGCGGGATCAACGACTTTCGATAGGACTTTTTTATTTCCAAATTGGATACGGGTGTAAGTGATAACGGCGGCAATTTCCTCATCGGTTAAAATACCTTCGAACCCCGTCATGGGTGGTAATCCCTTCGTAGGGTCAAATTGCTGACCGGCCACCTCAATCGGGCCCCAAAGACCTTTCAGCACCATTTTGATAAATCGGTCCTCATTACCCATCACCCACTCATTATCATTCAGAGGAGGATAAATATCCTGGATCGCGCCTTTCCCATCTTCACCATGGCAAGTGGCACAATGCGCATCGCGATTGAAAACTTCATGGCCGATCTCAAAGACTTTTAAGGCAGCAGCTGGAAGATTCGTTTGCGGCACAGAATTACTATTACCTTTCTTTTTAGGATCATAGAATTGCAAGGTCCCGGAAAGGTAGGAGGCAAGGGTTGGATTGGCTGACACATCCAAATCCCCAAGCAAGGCCATGGATTCAATCCGGTCACCCAGGGTCCACATGATCGCTTCGTAGGCAGGCCCCATCCATTTGGTGATTGGCTTTTTCATACCTTCAACTGCGATCCTGGCTCCAATATCATTATCCATCCAGGAAGCGGCAACCACGGATTCGAGGCGCACACGCGGATGTTCATCCACAGCAGCAGTCATAAAAAGTTTTTCATAACCATCGACCTGAGAATAAGCGTAACGGAGCACTCGAACAGCTGCCGATCGCAAGTCGTAGCTTTTGCTTTCCAGGCACTGCTTTAACAATTTTTCGTCCACCCGATTCTGCCCCCAGGTTACCCATAGCGCCTCTAATAAGTGACGATTAAAATTCGGGTCAGACTTATCTAAGCTCGAGGCCCATTTTTTAATTGCTGGAATCACCTTCTTTGCGTCGTGTTCGCGAATCTCTCTGCGGGTACGATAGCGGGTGCGGTACTCATGCGCTTTCAGATTTTCGAAAAGTGTTGATAAAGATGCTCCGTCAATTTCCGCAGGTTCCAGCAAAGGTCGCGATGGATAGGTAATGCGATAGATACGGCCATGGTCGTTGTCACGGTTCGGATCGCGAGCCGAGTGCTGCATGTGTCCAATCAGCGGGTTGTGCCAATCAATAACATAAAGCGATCCGTCCGGCGCCGTTTCGATGTCTACCGGACGAAAGTTTGGATCATTCGAGTAAAGCATATCCTGCCGAAGTTCACCGGTATATCCTGCACCGTCCTCCCAGATTTTATGCTGTTTGATTCCAAGAAAACCTATTGAGTTGCATATAAGAAAATCGCCCTGCACGTCATCCGGGAAATGCCTGGAATACATAAACTCGGTTCCCGAAGTGGGACGAACCCGGTGTGTGGTAAATTGATCAACCTTTTCGATTTCCATTCCGTAGGGAATCTTTACGGAAAGTGGTAACGACCACCAATTGGCACCTCCAGAGGCATCAGACAAAAAGTTTTGTCCCCACTCATTAAAAGTGATCCCCCAAGGATTAGAAACATCGGTTTGCATAAAACGCTCGAGTTTCCAACTCTTGGGATCGAAGCGCCAATTACCACCATCGGTGCATCGCTCAGGTCCATAAGGTGTTTCGACTTGCGAATGTAAGAAGCGACCTTCGCTCATGTAAAACGCGCCGGAAGCATCTGCACTGTAAGCGGAGATAGCATGGTGCGTATCGTGGGAATCAAATCCGTGCAAAATAAGTTCCATGCGGTCGGCTTGGTCATCCCCATCATCATCTACGAGTAAAACAAGATTAGGTTCCTGAGAAAGATACACGCCTTCGGGAGCGATTTCGAACCCGATAGGAAGATGAAGTCCATCCGCGAATACCGTCTGTTTATCCGCACGACCATCTCCATCGGTGTCTTCCAATATCAGGATCTTGTCGTTGGGTCGTTCGTCTCCCGGTTTGTAGTGGGGGTAGGACGGTAGAACAGACACCCACAAACGACCTTTGTTATCAAAAGCAGTTTGCACCGGATTGCGTAAATCCGGAAATTCAGACTCAGAAGCAAACAGATCAATCTTGTAACCTTCAGGGAGCGTGAAACCCTCCAGGGCTTTGTTGACGTCCAGAAACTCAATCGGAAAATCGAAATTAGTTTCCGTAGGCGTTAAGCTCAGTGTCTTTGAGTCATCCACCATCAGCGTCTCGGTCTTGCCGCGTACAAGCTCATGGATTTTCCCGTCACGAAGAGCAGTCATTTCGCGGATCTTTGCAATTTCCTCCGGATAATTCTTATCACCGTAAGGAGCGTAGCGACGACCATAGGCGTGGACTCCGTTAAGCATACGATAGTCATTGAACCAAAACCAATTTTTGTCCTTAACCGCTTTATAAACAAGATCCGCCGAAGTCCATGAACTTGGTTCGGTTTGTCCATATAAGGCGTTGGCCAAGATGCCAGATAGATTTCTATAACCATCATCAGACAACGAAAAACCGTTGATCGTTTGCGGTGTGGATTCGACTGGGTACAGTGCCAGGGTTGGAGAAAAGAGATCAATAAAACCAACGCCATTATCCTTGGCTGCCCGCTTCATGGCGGCGGCATAAGCGGCCAACCGTTTATTTTCTTCGACCCCATTGGGTAGATCCATTTTATCGGAAAGATCTTCATAGGCAATGGGGGAAACCAAAACCAATCGGGGTGCCGACTTGCCATTGTACTTTTGAGCAAGCGTATGTTTTATAAACGCATCCACCTCGTAGAAAAAATTGTCTGCCTTTTCGATGCCATCGAAAGATTCGTTGTAGCCAAAGAAGGCAAGAATCGTGTCTGCTTCCAACATGCTTAACCACTCATCCGGATAGGGGTAGTGACCGATACCGGTATGAATCGCATGTTGTGGATGAAATGCCTCTGCGCCAGGAAATGCCCATTGCGTTTCACGGGAGGGGTGAGGACGAAAGCCCGGTGTATCTCCGGGGTGGCAAATATTTCTGAAGATCAGGTTATGCTCGGGATACCTACGTTGAAGTTCGGTCTCGAAATAAGGAAAGTAGTTCATCCGCTCCCCAAGCCCACTTCCAATGAGAACGATATTTTCGCCCTTTTTGATTTTTAAGGGTAGTGGTTTCGCCATACCTGCGTTAACACCGAACGTAAATACGACAGCAAGAATCAATCTCTTAAACATAATTAAAAAAAGTAAAAGTTGGGAGCGACCTACTCGAAGTCAGACACGTTGATGATGTGCTCGTCGAAATAAGGGTCATTCAAAAATCCAAACATACTTGGATGGTACTCTCCCACTATATCGACCTTGGTTCCCTCGGAAGGCACCGGGATCCCAAGACTCCAGAAAATGCCATTCACAATCATTCTACAGGTACCTTCAACAAGCAGCTCGTTAGAAGCGCCCATCGTTGTACAAAACGCTTTTCCCTTTTTGCCTCCTGGAAGCTGATACGACTTCGTCCATGCAACCGGCATCATGGGATCGTTTTTATGAAATCCTTCGTGTTTTCCATAGGCCGGAAATTTTTCGTAGGGACCAGGACCTATCGGAGGACTATCTTTTTCCATGCCAGCGAGCACTTGTCCCATGACAACTGGAACACAATCGTTGTCTGCCGGCCAAGTCACACCATACACATCGGTAGGTCCCCAAATGTCCCCTTTACCGATTCCGTTGTTAATCTCATGACTGCCAATAGTTATTCCGCGGGTGGATTCTGCTTTGTGCCATCCATGGTGGGAAACCCAGGTCGTTCCGAGTACCAGTTGACCAAAGCCTTTAGCCCATTCCTTTTTCTCACCGTTGTAATCAAAACTAAAGTAGTCGTATTTCGAACCAGCATCCACCTTGAAAGCATGAGTCGCCGTCCGCATACCAACAACCGGTTTACCAGAGAGTAGATAATCTTCAATGGCTTTCATTTGATCATCCTGAAGGCTGCGGAATCGTGTCCCAATGATCAAAAGATCCGCATCATAGAGGGCAGCCGTATTGGGGATATTCGTCTGGTGATTCGGATCAACGATACCGGGTTTCTCAGGATCCTGCGAAAACAGTACGGTGCATTTAAAGCCGTGGTGAGCGGAAAGGATTTTGGCCAACTGAGGCATCGCTTCCTCAGAACGGTATTCTTCATCTCCAGCAATGAGGACTACCTGTTTCCCTTTGCCGGCTCCCTTGGAGCCTTCGAACTCGAGCCATTGCTTTGGGCCGGACGGCATTGTTTCCTTAGACGATTTGGAGCCGGACTGATCTCCACATCCAGTTGCAAGCAGGAGAAATAAGGGAATTAGGGTAATTGATATCTTCATAGAAGGGCATATAGGGTAGATTTAGTATGAAATTTGGGCGGATACTCGAAAGATTCTTTTCGCGCGTCAACGACAGGATTTGAGTATTTGAAGAGATTTGTCCAAGCTCACAAAGAATTCAACTTGCACGAAGTCGGCGACTCGCACTTTTATTAGCGCATGAAGCTAATATACCCCAAGTTATTCACCGCTTTTGTTTTTGCTATCTGGAGTATGGTAACCCTAACCGCTCAAGATCCGGGCATCCAGGTTCCTCAGGGATTCAAAGCCACAGTTGTTGCCGACAACCTAGGTAAGGCACGCGCCATAGCCATTCGCGACAATGGCGACATGTATGTTTCGTTGAACGAAGACGTTGATCTAAATTACCTTATCGCCCTCCGGGATACTGACGGCGACGGAAAAATGGATGTGGTCAAATACTTCGGAGAGCTGGGGAGCCTGGTAAAATCCATCCAGATCTATAACGGCTATCTTTATGCCGGAGCCACCACCCAGGTGGTCCGCTATAAATTGACCGCGGGCGAACTACTTCCACAAAGTTTACCCGAAGTCATCATAACCGGCTTCCCCACTCCACGTTCGCACCGAAGCAAAAACATCGATTTCGATGACCAGGGGAATCTCTACCTTTCAGCCGGAGCTCCAAGTAACTCCTGTCAGGAGCTGGATCGGACCGAAGGGTCCCCTGGTAAGATGCCTTGCGAGGAATTGGGCTGGGGAGCAGGTATCTGGAGGTTCGATGCCGAAACGTTAAATCAAAAACAACTCGAAGATGGAGAGCTTATCGCAACAGGTATTCGCAATGCAGTCGGCATTGATTGGGACCCGGTAAAAAAAGAGCTCTATGCCGTCTCAAATGGCCGGGACAATCTCATCCAAAATTGGGGGCAGTTTTACAATGAAAGAGAGTCCGCCGAAAAACCTGCAGAACAGTTTCAGCTTATAAGAAAGGGAATGGATTTTGGCTGGCCTTACGCTTACTACGACCAGGAGCGGGAAGCCCACATGATCAATCCGGAATACGGAGGAGACGGAAAAACCGAAACCCAAGAGGGTCTCTACGACAAACCCATCTATGCTTTCCCGGGACACTGGGCACCCGTAGGCCTTCAATTTTACAACGCGGATCAGTTTCCGGCAAAATACAAGGGAGGCGCATTCATCGTTTTCCATGGCTCGTGGAACCGCGCGCCCCTTCCCCAACAGGGTTACAATGTCGTATTCGTACCATTTGAAGGAAAGTACCCATCAGGAGAATACGAAGAATTTGCCACCGGATTCAAAGGAACGGAAATGTTGATGACGCCGGCTTCGGCCACTTACCGCCCCACCGGAATCACCGTTGCCCAAGACGGTTCACTTTACCTCTCGGAAGATAATACAGGCCGAATTTGGAAGGTGGAATATACGGGAGAAATGGCCTCAACAACCAGGGTAATCAATAAAACGACAGCGGCTTCGCCAACCCGTGGGGTTGATAGCGAAATAGCTCTGGATCCGAATGGCCAAAAACTTTACACTCAGTATTGTATGGCTTGTCACCAGGTCGACGGAAGCGGTGTGCCTAATATACAACCGTCCTTAATCGGTTCAGCCAAACTAAGCGACGACACTCATATCCTGAAACTCATGCTCCTCGGAAGTGATTGGATCGAAGAACGAGAGTACAACAACGTGATGACCACTTTTTCCTACCTATCCGATTCCGATATCGCAACCATCCTCAACTACAGCAAGGCCCGTTTTGCAAAAACCTCTCCAACCATAACCGCAAAAGCCGTCGCAAACATGCGCGCTTCCTTAAACCCATGAGCGAACACATGCAGAATCCATTTCAAGTAAAAGACCTGGTCCTCGATACCATGCCCGAAGATGACCGGCTTTGGGTGCCTCAGACAGACACGGTTTCATTTCGGCCCATCCTGTTTAATGTTTCAAATGGTTATTGGATCAACCTGCTCAAAGTTACCAGAGCCGGTATCCTCAATCGACATCTCCATCCTGCCCCCGTATTTGGCTATGTGATCAAAGGATCCTGGCGCTACCTGGAACACGACTGGGTAGCCAAGGAAGGTAGTTTTGTTTACGAACCACCGGGAGAAGTTCACACCTTGGTGGTTGATGAAGATGTAGAGGAAATGATCACGCTCTTCCATGTCCAGGGAACCCTCATCTACATGGACGAAAACAACAACACCGTCGGATTCGACAATGTGCATACAAAAATGGCGATGTGCGAAAAGCACTTCGAGAAGGTTGGCCTCGGCAGAGATTACGTGAAACAGTTTGTGAGATAATAGGTCGCCAAAATTTTAACTGTAGTAGGAGTAGCTGTTTTAGCTGCGTTTCGATTCTAAAATTGCCAAGCTGTGGCTTGGCGTTCCCAGGAAAATCGCAGCTAAAGCAGCTTATGTAAGAGACCTGAATTGAAATCAGCTTCCTCAGCCAGTGCAAGGCGAACCTGCAAAGAGGTAGTTG
>JAQBYJ010000166.1 GCA_027622555.1 Verrucomicrobiota bacterium | reverse complement strand
AAATACAGGCCAATTGTATGTAGTGTAATTGAACTCGATTTTAGGACAAAAACTAAAAAACGCGGCGCGATGTTAACGATTTTGCTTTTCCAAATTTCTCTACACCTTGCAGCTAGCTGCAAGGTGTAGGATGCCGGGATGCGGCATGCCCGAATCCAAAAAAAGGAAAATGATGGAAGGATTGAAAGACATGAAAAAGAATCAACGCCCCGGGAAATTTGAATAGCAAAAGTCAGCACTGAAAGCGACGCCGAAGAAAACACACAGTCTTTGGGCTAGAGGGTCTTAGCCGAATTCTCAAACGATCAATTTCAGCATGATGGCGTAGCCGGTCATGGTAACTCCACAGGAAACACTCAAAGAGGGCCAGAAAGCGATTCCTCTCTGAAGGAGTTGGGGCAGCAAAATAAAAAAGAGCAGCGAGGGGATAACAAGCCATAGGATGTCTTTGCTGAGCGTCGTAATTCGTTCAACATCCTTCGTGTCGATGTAGATCCAGACGATAGCCAGAAGCGAAACGAGAGGCAAGGAAGCCAATGCCGCAGCACAGAGGCTGGAGCGTTTTGCGATTTCGGAAACGCTGGCGACAATAACTGCGGAGATTAGAATTTTGAGCAGATAATACCACATGATGCCTGATTTGGGTTTGAGTTCCTTGTTTCACACAAAGTACCTTTGGACCGAACAATGTACTTTCTGTATTTGAATCAAAATTACATATCCAAGCCATCAAATTCTCTAAGTTCACGGTCGCTGTGTGCCATTCGATAGAGCGCGGGCAAGACGACCAGAGTTAGCAAAGTGGAACTGATAATGCCGCCGATTACGACGGTGGCCAATGGGCGCTGTACCTCTGCGCCAGCTCCGGTCGCAATGGCCATAGGAACAAAACCCAGGCTTGCAACGAGCGCGGTCATCAAGACGGGCCGCAAGCGCGTAAGACAACCTTCCTCCACGGCTTCGTCAATGGGTATTCCTTCCTCCCTCAACGAACGAATGAAGGAAATCATGACCAGGCCGTTTAGCACCGCGACACCGGAAAGCGCGATGAATCCCACACCCGCAGATATCGAGAGTGGAATATCGCGTAACCATAACGCGAATACCCCGCCCGTGAGTGCTAACGGAACGCCTGAGAACACAAGCAAAGCATCCCGGGCGTTTCCAAAACTCATGAACAGTAAGCCGAAGATCAGGAACAAGGATACCGGAACTACGATTTGCAGCCTCCGCGAGGCGGATTCAAGTTGTTCAAACGTGCCTCCGTATTCGAGCCAATAGCCGGAGGGAATCTCAAAAGATCCAAGCTGTTCTTGAACTTCTGAAATGAAAGACCCCAGATCGCGGCCCCGGACATTGGACGTTATTACCACCCGCCGTTTTCCATTTTCCCGGGTAATTTGATTCGGTCCCGGCGCAATTTCGATGGTGGCCACATCGCGCAATCTCACGAACGACTGGGGATCCGTGCCACTGGATTTTCCAAGAAGGCCGCTCGAGGCGGAAAATACACGCGTTGCGGAAGAATCCATTTCCGGTAACGGGACCGGGAGAGTTCCCAAAGCTTCAATGTCACTCCTCAGCTCCTCAGGCCAACGAACGACAAGATCGAACCGGCGATCCCCTTCAAAGACCTGTCCAATCGTTGCTCCTCCAAGCGCAGTAGATACGATCGTTTGCACCTCCTCCATCCCCAGGCCAAAGCGAGCCAAAGCTTCCCGATCAATCTCGACGGTCAACAACGGCAAACCGGTTATTTGCTCCAACTTCACATCAGCCGATCCAGGTATCGAATTTATGATGTCCTCGATTTCTTTTCCGGAAGCCATAAGCGTATCAAGATCGTCGCCATAGAGCTTGACGGCGACTTCGGAGCGAACACCCGCAATCAGTTCATTGAACCGCATTTGAATCGGTTGAAGAAACTCATAGTTGTTACCTGGGATCTTGATAACTTCAGCTTCCATTTCCCCAAACAGTTGCGTTCGAGTTTTTTTCGGATCCGGCCATTCACTCCGCGGTTTGAGCATGATAAAAGTATCAGCCACACTTGGTGGCATCGGGTCATTCGCCACTTCTGCCGTGCCTATCTTCGCGAAGACTTTATCCACTTCTGGAAATTGTCGCAGCTTCGCTTCCAGCTCCGTTTGCATTTTGACCGCCTGGGTAAGACTGGTTCCGGGAATTCGCAGCGCGTGCAAGGCGATATCACCTTCATCCAGATTCGGAATAAACTCGGTCCCCATCTTTGTTGCGGTCATACCGGCGAGTATCATTAGAACCACTGCAAACAGAGCTGCTGCAGGTCGTACGGACATCACGAAACGCAAAGTCGGTCGGTAAAGGAATTTCGCACCACGAATACCGATATTGTCCTTCTCGGATATTTTTCCACTTACGAATACGGCAACAGCCGCGGGAATAAAAGTTATCGAAAGCACCATCGCACTGAGCAGAGCGGTCACAACCGTGAATGCCATTGGGTGGAACATTTTACCTTCAATTCCTGTGAGCGCGAAAATAGGAATGTAGACCACAGTGATTATGAAAATACCGAATATGGAGGGTTTGATAACCTCCGCGGTTGCTTCGGAGGCCAGGGCAAATCTTTCCGGCTTGGTCAGTAAGCGACCAAGTTGGTGTTGTTCGTTTCCAAATCTCCGAAGACAATTTTCAATAATAATAACCGCACCATCGACAATCAGTCCAAAATCGAGCGCGCCTAGACTCATCAAATTCCCGGAAACATTTTTAGTAACCATACCTGTGATGGTGAAAAGCATGGCCAGAGGAATCACAGCCGCTGTTATCAATGCAGCACGAATGTTTCCCAGTAGCAGGAAAAGAATAACAACGACCAACAACGCCCCCTCCAAAAGGTTTTTCTTTACCGTTTCAATAGTACGGTCTACAAGCGAAGTTCGGTCATAAACCGTCTCCGCAATCACCCCTTCCGGTAAACTTCGATTAACATCCACAAGTTTTGCGGCAACCCGTTGGGAAACTTCACGAGAGTTTTCCCCGATCAACATAAACACGGTACCAAGCACCACTTCCCGGCCATTCTCCGTGGCAGCACCTGTTCGCAATTCAGACCCGAAGCTTACCTCGGCCACATCGGCAATTCGAATGGGTTGACCATTCGGACGGGCGACCATCACCTGGCTGATTTCCTCAAGCGTTCTTACTTGGCCCGGCACCCGAATCAGGTACTGCTCCCCGTACCGTTCAATATAACCGGCGCCCACGTTGTTGTTGTTTTCAGCCAGCGCCGCCATGATGTCTTCCAACGATATCCGGTAGGCCAGCATGCGGTCGGGAAAGGGCGTCACCAGGTACTGTTTCACATAACCGCCAATGGTGTTAATTTCCGATACGCCCTTGAGATTGCGTAACTGCGGCCTCACAACCCAATCTTGTAGCTCACGAAAATCCGTGGCCGTCCACGGCGAACCATCCGATTTTGTAGCACCTTCTTCCGACTCAACCGTGAACATAAATATTTCACCAAGCCCGGTTGAAATGGGGCCCATAGCCGGTTCAATTCCTGCCGGAAGCTGGGACTTCACTTCCTGGATACGCTCATTTACCAGCTGACGGGCAAAGTAAATATCAGTACCGTCCTTAAACGCGACCGTCACTTGCGACAGCCCGTAGCGCGAGACCGATCGAGTATAGTCAAGCCGTGGAAGTCCAGCCATAGATGTTTCAATTAAATAGGTGATCCGTTGTTCTGCTTCCAATGGAGAATACCCTTGAGCTTCGGTATTTATCTGGACCTGAACATTCGTGATATCCGGGACTGCATCAATGGGCAACCGCTGATAATTAAATACGCCCACTGCAGCAATCCCCAGTGTCGTAAAGAGAACGAGCCAACGGTGGTGGATGGAAAAACGTATGATTTTCTCAAGCATGATGTAAGTGTTTAAGAGAGCCTGCTGAAAGGGTGTGAAGTTGTATAATTGTCGTGATCTCGTGCATTGAATGATTTTTCATAGTCTAATGATCGTGGGTCGCTCCGGATTTACCGATATCGGCCTTTACCAGAAAGCTGTTTTCAATCACGTAGTGTTCGCCGGCTTCGATCCCCTTCAAGACTTCGACAAACCCACCGCCTCTGCGACCCAACTCCAAAGGCCGAGCCTGGTAAAGTTCCCCATGCTGGGAAAAAACAACGGTAAAATGGAAGAGGCTTTGTATCCCTGACTCCTTGACAGCTACATCGACTACGTTTTCACCCAGAGCAATCTCGGCTTTTATAAACAACCCGGGCCGCCACCGACCTTCGGGATTAGGAAGTACCACCCGGGCGGCGACTGTTTGAGATTCAATATGGGTAATCGGCGATATCCACGAAATCTCACCGACCACCGCTTCACCACCATCATCAGGATGGATAATTACACGTTGCCCAATTCTAACGCGGGCCTGATCTCTTTTTGGGATATTCAATTCGACCCAAACTTCAGAATAGTCGGCAATGGTATATAAAGAATCTCCATCGGATACCGTTTCCCCTGCTGTCGCGGTACGTTCTACAATGACTCCATCAATGGGAGCTTTAACCTCCATATTGAGGAGCGTCTGATTCGTTTCGACCAATGCAACCACCTCGCCGGCTTTTACGGAATCGCCCAACAATTTGTCAGCCTTCAGAATAATTCCGCCAAAGCGAGGCTCCGCTCGGGCGAGTTTGTTCTCGTTAAATTTCACCTGGCCATAAACCGTCAATGAATCATCTAATGTGGCGGGGCCAGCGGCTGCAAATTCCATGCCCGCGATCTCAGCCGCATTTTCATCTATAACGGTTTGCATTTCCGGAGCATCGAAAGCCCACCGATGGGTCCGCCCGGAATATTTCGCTTCGATCTCGTAACTGAAAGAATGAGGTTCCCCCACCTCCATGTCGCCCAAGGCATAATCCTCGATTGGAGCGAAAACAAAGGTATCCACCTTGTTCCCAGGTCGGATCAGCTTAACCGTAAGATCAACCTCTTCCGGAGGTAGGGTTCTGCCACCCTGACTGAACCAGGCTCTGAACTCTGGTGGCACATCCTCCTCAAAGATAGCCAACTCCAGAGTAAAATCACCGTCGGTGAGTATTCTGCCATTGTGCGGACCTTTGACAACCTCTTCATCAATGGCCGCACCATGTCCATCGGACGAGTTTTCGGACTGCGAGACATTGGATCGAATTATCAAAAAGGCTCCTACACCACCTAGGGCGAGGACGGTGAGAATTGTAATGGGAAGTCTTATTTTCATGGGAGTGTCAGATAAAATATTTAAAATGTGTTAAGTTAAAAATCCCCCAATAGAGGGGTTCCGGTCAGCCGTTCGATTTCGATGACAAAAATATGAAAAGCTGCTGCGTTGGCTATGACTTGTTTACGAAGGTCTATAAGCGAGCGTTGCGCATCCTGCATCTCAAGAAGCGAGTAACGACCTTTGAAGTAACCTTGTTCGGCAAGCTCATTAGTTTCCTCTGCCAAGGGAATAATTTCTTCCTTTAACCGGGTAAAAAAAGTGCGCACGTGGATCATTTCCTGATATACTGCAAAAAGTGTGGAAATCATATCCAGGCGGGTAGCCTTCTCCAAGGTGTCCACTTGTTCCCGGCGAACTCGCGCTTCCTGGACATTGCCACGCGCTTGATCTTGAAACGGAAATGGTAAGGAAACGCTGGCGACCAACCCGAAATCATCAGAGGCCTCTACCCGACGAAGTCCGCCACTCAAGAGCGGGCCTCGTCGTCTCAGACTTTGCTCGAGCTGGACTTGCGCCTCACGCCACCGGGCCTCGACCTTGTAGCGGGCAAGCACGGGGCTTTTTTCCAGTCGTTGGACCAGCGAGGGAAAATCCGGCACCTCGGAGAGAGTCATCAGGTCGGCATTTATATCTCCAAAAGTTGGCTCCTTCTCACCCAATATGGCAGCCAATGCCTGCCGACTCGAGGCAAGCTCGTGCTCGGAATGCTCTTCATCCACTTGCGAGAGCGCCAAGGCAATTCGTACCTTATTTAATTCAATCGGCGTAGTCTGGCCGGCTTCGACCCGGACACGAACCGACTCTACTATTTCCTCACTAAGCTCTCGGGCGCTCTTGGCCATTTCCAATTTTCGCTCGCCAGCCACACTTTCGATGAACCTGCGAGCCACCTCTGCGAATACTTCAATTCTTTGCGTTTCATAGTCCGCACCGGCAACATCCAAGGAAGCTTTTTCGGTCTCGACTCTTTGAGCCCGTGAACCGGCAAGATCGATCACCTGACTGAGCTGCAACGTTGTCTCCAGACTTTTTACGCCAGACAATTCACCGGTGCCTAAGAAATTTTCAAACTCAACCGAGAGGTTTGGATTGGGCCTGATACCGGCTTGCAAAATGCGCGCTTCAACCATGCGCGCCCCAAACGCATGCACCTGCAAAGTGGGATTTTTTTGAAGCGCCATCGCAAGCGCATCTGAAAGCGTAAGCGGTTCTTCCGCGTGTAGTAAGACTCCTGGAATAAAGCCCAGGATCGCCAAATAGGATAGGAAAATTGAACGTTTAGACATTGAAGTAAGCATTGAAGTAATGAGCCCATCGAAGGACATTTGGGATCAGCTACGCACAGCGCGACGTGATCGTTTCTATTACATGCCTGATCGCTCACCAGGAGCGAAACAGCTTAGCTCAATGTCGGTGGAGCAGTAGATTCAGCGGCACACCGCCACTTAAACTGCCAGTTAGTAGGAAAGGCACTTCCAAGGCGCGATCGACCAGAGAGATATTCAACAGTCCGTAACCTAAATGGTGTATTAGACCATTCTCCCTGGGCTGGGCTGAAAGCAGCTTCATTTTCCAGAAATGATGGGACTAAAATCCGGTCCTCATCTGCCTGACTACGAGCAATCACAGGATCATGTTAACCGTTCGCATTCGGAACCTCATCCGAATGTGTATCATCGTGATGCGAGTGACCATGATCATGATCTATCATCCATCCGGCAGCTTCCAAATCACCATGTAACACAGTCGAAAGCAAGGAGACTGCAAAAGCAAAAGCGGTTGAAACTTTACGGAAAGTCATGCCTCAAGAACAACCAACTGATATATTAAAAGGCAAGTCTTAACTGTGGCCTCAACAACCTGCAATTTGGAATTGAAGCCTCTACGCCCATCTCAGACTCCATGGAATTGACGGGTTACGTAGCCTATACGTTTGCCCTCAACGAAAAACCGGGGGAATCTCTGGACGACATTTTTTGGGTGGGTCTAGGAATTGGATTCGGTAAATAATTGTCCCACTCATTGATTGGATTACCGGTCGTAGAGCTCTGGAAATCCCCTTGCAGTACAGAGCGCACTCCTCTACGAATCGGCACCTTAGACGCGCCGTCTTCTCAATCTTAACAAATCCTACCCAAACTCTCTATGTTTGCTTTCCTGTCGTTCCTGGCTTTTACCAGCTTAGTGGCCGCAATCTCATGGTGGAAAACCCGTAATGACGATCAGTCCATTGGAAATAATTATTTCCTGGCAGGACGTAGCCTTCCGTGGTTCGTAGTGACTGGTTCGCTGATGTTGACCAACCTTTCCACCGAACAGTTGGTGGGGCTTAACGGGGGAGGTTACATGCATGGTTTTGTTGTAATTGCCTGGGAAGTAATCGCAGCCACAGCGCTGGTGGTCATGGCATGGAAGTTCCTGCCCATTTACTGGTCTGGCCAGATTACAACTGTTCCCCAGTTCCTGGAGAAACGGTTCGATTCGCAGACACGCACCTTCGTCAGTGTGTTGTTTCTTCTAGCCCTCGCTTTCAGTTTCCTGCCGTTTATACTTTATTCAGGTGCCCTGGCCATGAACGGACTGTTCGATGTCGCCGGAGTGTTCGGTATCACCGAGATGCAATCCATTTTCCTCATGGTGTGGGTTATCGGCATTGTGGGCGCTTTATATGCGATTCTGGGCGGATTGGAAGCAGTTGCGATTTCTGACACCATCAATGGTGTCGGCCTGCTTTTCGGTGGATTATTGATTCCTTTTCTTGGTTTGATGGCGCTTGGCGACGGCCATCTTTTCGGTGGCATTGAACGCATCGTCGATCACCAACGTCCCATGCTCGACCCGGTGGGAGACAGTCAATCGAACATTCCTTTCAGCGTCTTGTTTACCGGCATGCTTATGGTGAATCTCTTTTATTGGTGTACCAACCAATTCATCATTCAAAGAACCTTCGGTGCCAAATCGCTCAAAGAGGCTCAGAAAGGCGTTATCGGAGCAGCCGTGCTAAAGCTCTTGGGCCCCCTTTACCTCGTCCTGCCCGGAGTAATTGCACTGGAACTTTTTGGTCCCAATTTAAGCAATGGAGATCTTGCTTATCCCATGCTTGTAAAGGAAGTATTGCCGACCTGGCTGCTTGGCTTCTTCAGTGCTGTCATGTTCGGCGCTATTCTTAGTTCATTCAACAGCTGCCTACATAGTGCATCTACGCTCTTTGGCCTGGATATTTATAAAAACATTATTCGCAAAGACGCGACAGACAAACAGGTCGTAAAGGCCGGTAAAATGTTTGGCATTGGACTTGCCATATTTGCCATGCTCGCCGCTCCCTTCATTATTCACGCACCTGCAGGATTATTTACCTTAATGAAACAGATCGGAGCCACATTCAGCGTACCGGTATTCGCCCTGGTCGTCTCCGGAATCTTTATACGCAAAGCCCCCGCCCTGGGTGCCAAAGTGATTATCTTTGTCGGAATTGGTTTATACGTGCTCGCCAACTGGTTTGTAAAACCAACATGGAATGGAGCAACCATTCACTGGCTGCACATCACTGGAATTACTTTTGCATTGCTGATACTTACCATGTGGGTCTTCGGAAAAATGCGCCCAATTGACCGCATCATTCCAGCTTATGATCTGCAATCATCTGGAACCACCAACATGGAACAATGGTCTGGCACACACCTGGCTGGCAGCCTGGTCGTAGCCACAGTTATCGGGATGTATGCATTCCTCCATTGGTTTTAATACCATAGCGCTAATCTTGTGAAGCGCTACAGTGTCCTTCGAAATCTGCAAGGCGTAGTAGGAAGCGTAAGTTTGCCCTGATGCCTCGCCGCTTAAAGAGCGTTGAGGAACAGGTCTCTCGAGGAGACAAGGAGGACACTGAGGAGTTTCGAGAAGAAGCATTTTCACCTATATTCCGTGCCCCCTTACTACTATCCGGTAGAATCTTGTTTTTAAAGCAAAGTTGTCATATCTCAACCAATCACAGTGATCTCGCGAATAGCTGGTATTAAAATAAGTTCGAAGAAAAATACCTAACTACGAAAAGCGCAGAATTACGCAAAATCCTTAAATCATTATTTTTCACAGAATCATAGGCACAGAATCATTTGTATTCGAAATTTGGAAGGAGCGGCGTGTCCTTTTTGCTTTCTCAATCCGTAGGGACAGAGCCTTCGCCATTATTCTGTCCTCCATGATTTTGTCTTTTTTCATCAGTGAAAATCGGTGTCATCAGCCGTGCCTTGTCGTAGCCCTGGCGAAGACTGGTGGTTAAAATTTGTATCTTTTTTCCGTTTAGAAAAATGCTTTGAACAGGAGCATCTCAGTCAACAATCAAAACCTGCCCCCGCTGATTCCTTTTGCCATTGCCGGTCCTTGTC
>JAQBYJ010000165.1 GCA_027622555.1 Verrucomicrobiota bacterium | reverse complement strand
TATTTTTATCATTCATACACTGTGGCATATAACAGGAGTGTAGTCTATCCTAAAGATTGATCAGTAAGCAAACATGGCAAGTCCCGAGATGCAGGAAAGGCCTCTCTATAAGCTGGTTAGCAATATTCTCATGGTTCTTCGCTATTTTTAGTGGATCAATATAAAGCAGGCATTTTGAGTTTACCGGCTACGAAGTAAAGCATGGTGATGAGATTGCGATTGGATCTGTACCCTCTGGCTTTGCGCTTCACTGCCGAGAAGACACTGTTGAGTCCTTCCATAAATGCGTTGGTAATGCGTGTCTGAGCAAAGTTGATGATGCCTTCCAGATGATTGAGGATACTCTTGGCAACTGCTTTCATGGGGTTAAAAAGGTAGCCTTTCTTGTTGGCGTAGGTCGTTACCCATCGGCACCAGGCCAGAAGCTTGCGTTTGAATAAGATCACCTCTGTCAAGCCGTAGATATCCTGCAAAGTCAGCCGCATTTGATAGGCTTTGGAAGTGAGCAGGTTTGCCTTGGTGAGCTCGTCCAGATGTGCGGTCTGCTCTACATCCAGTGCTTGCGGGTTACGACGAAAAAGCCACATACTTTTCTTCAGAGACTGGTCGCCTTTCCTGCATAGGCTGCGGTGTTCACGCTGGCGCACTTCATCGACAGCCTTGCCCACTTGTTTCATCACATGGAAACGGTCGAAAACGATCTCGGCATCCGGGCAGTTTTTCCTCGCTCCCTTCTGATAGGCCGGACTCATGTCGATACTCACAGTGTCGATCTGTTCGGCTTTGGCATTGTGTTTGAGCAACTCTTCGGCAAACCGGTCCCATGTCTGGGAATCTTTGCCCCCGGTTGCGTAGAGCACCCGTTTGGCTGGGATATCGGCAAAGACGCTCAGGTAGTCGTGTCCTTTTCGCGCACTGAGTTCATCGCAACCAACCACCCGTGTTTCACTGAAGTCGGCCTGATCATAAGCTTCCTGCACATAGGCATGGAGCAAGCGCCATAGCCGCGTGTCGTGTTCGCCCAGTATCCGGCTGGCTGCATTGACCGGCATCTCGCGCAACAAGGTCAGCGCGAAGGCTTCGAACAGTAAAGTGAACCCTTTGATTTTGCCCTCCCACGGTGCCTTCAATGTTGTCACTTTCCCACACGATTGGCACTTCACTCGCGGCAACCGGCATTCGATATAACATTCGTGCTCGAAGATGTTCAGATGACGCCATGTCCGCTTATTGACATGATCGTATAGGCCTGCAGAGCCTCCATCCTCTGCACAACGAATTGAGGAAAATAACAAGGGAGTGTCTTCGATCACAATACGTACCTCCCCGCTACCTCCTTTAAGATACTCCAGTTCGCTCACAGTCCAACCGGAGCCTAACCCAAGGAGTTCATGGAATAATTTTTCAGGACTCATAGGTCCTCACCTTCAAACAATTTATTTGTTCATTCCACTAAAAATAGCGAAGAACCTAGATTATCTGTGTATTTGAAGTTTGTTAAACCCATTTAATCCGATTCGTGCGTATATGGAAATATTTATCCGCATTAAAAGGAGTTAAATGGGTCTTATTTAGGTCCAACCTTCATTGCCCGTGTTGTAGGGAGATCGATATAGATGCACTTAACATTGCGAGGGTAGCGAGGAAGCAGCGCTTTCAAGGCGTGGAGATTGTCCTCTTCCACAATCAGGTTCCCGCTTTGCGGATCACCACAACTCAACTCCGCGTCGGCCTCCAACAACCGGAACGGCACTTCCTTGTGGTGTTTTACAACAGCGGCTTTTCCAATTCAGTTCAGTTCAGGCATAGAGGCAGGTCAGAGAGGTAAATTCAGCATTCCGGGGCTGAGTTAACTTTGCAGCAAGCCTTTTTGCAAGCAGTTGCAAAATTCATTTTGCTATCAATCCCTCGGAACCGCTTCGCCAAACAATCTGCGGTATTCTTTTGCGTAGTTTTTGTGGGGTGTATCGTTGTCATACCGCCACTGCGAAACCACCTGCCTGACTTTTTCCATTTCGATATGTTTAGCATCGAGCATCATCTTCATAAGCTCCATGGATCCTATCTGGTGAATTCCGAATAGTTCAGCTACTTTGATCATGTCCTGGTCATCCGTCACCACGGGAATCCCCAGCTCCGCTGCCGTCGCGAGAATGCGAGTGTCCACCTCTAGCGGACCAAGTTTCTCATCTTTGATGTATTCCCATAAATGTTGGAATGTATCCTCAATGTCCTTCTTATTTTGAGTGCTAAGGGTAAGAGCACGTTTGCGATTCTCGACATACTCAGGCTGCATTACCCAATGGAACTTGTTTCTGAGGCGGGGCTTGCGTTTGAATTCGAAGATCAAGTCCGAATGGACGAAGAGAGTGTAATTTTCTTTTCCGAACGATTGGAACAGCAATGGGTGAATGTTCTGAGCCAGTCGAAAATAGCTATTGGAGTCTACGAGTATTTTCGACTGCTTCATTGTTCAGGCCGAGTTCAGACCGTCGTCAAAGCTTCGTGAAAGGCCCGTCCATCAGCGAGCGGAACATCCATCATCCGGCTGACTACACTGGCCGGAGCTTCCGTATCTTGAAGAAATTTTCCAAGGGCCTTATAAAAGTGTGTATCAAACTGTGCCTGTGCTACCCGCATAAAATGATCGGCAGTCGGTGTTACACCGTCGAATAAATGTTCGCTGAGCGTCGGAAACTGTTTGTTAAACTTGGTTATAGCTGAAAAGAGAACACTGTTCGAGATCGTGGCAAATGGTTCGCGGACTGCGGTTGCATACTTTTCCAGTTCTTTGTAGACCGAATTTGGCGAAATCAGGTATTCTTTTGCCGCAGCAACCAGCACCTTAAGGCGGCTGGTATCTCCAGCGGAAGCTTGATATTTTTTGAACCATTTTTCCGCTGCCGGGCGGGGAAACAATAAAGCCCCTGCAAAACCATTGGCAAAGTTTTCAGCTGCATCCAAATCGTCATTCTCAAGAAGGGTCACGCTGAGAACATGACCAAGTTCATGGGCCATCCAGAACTTGAAGTCGTGCACTTCGCTGTCGAGATTGAGATAGATCCAAGTTGTTTTTGATTTGGGAAGATAGATATGCAGTGCATTTTCATGCTTATCTTTCCTGCCCCACATGGTGGGAATCAAGACAGCCTGGTGTTCCTGAAACTTCTTAATCAGATCTTCAAACCGAATGGGACTAGATTCTGAAAGTCCAAGTTCGCGGCGCAACTTCACGACGAGCGCCTGGAGGTACGGATAATCAGTGGAGGGCTTCTTGAGGCTGGCAGGTCCCACAAATTCATCAAATCCAAGATAAGGAACCAATGGTTCCAGAAATCTGCCCATATCCTTTGCCCGGGCCACGTGCTTTTCCGTGGTCTTGGTTGCACCGCGTTTCCGAAAGGCGATGAGCGGTTCCTTATCTTCATTAGGCGTTTTAACCAAGTCCTTGTAGCTAAGCCCGAGCAGCTTTCCCAGTTTTAGCAATTCAGGAGGACGTGGAAAAGATTTGCCGGTAAACCATTTGGAAACCGCAGCCCTGGTATTGCCGATTTTATCCGCAAGTGCCGCTTGATTCAGCCCGAGCTCAGCAATGGTTTCTGTGATCAGCGCAACATTAAGTTGTTTGGTCATGTGGATGGAGTACCGAGTTGATGTGTCAACTTTTGTCAACTAATTTATCGTAACTGTCAATCTAGAGATGTGGATTGACGAAAAATTTGAAGCGACAGGATCAACGATTTCGTGGAATCGAGAACATCAAAGAATCTGTCTGCTAGCCCACGATCGCTGGATTGATAGGAAAAAAATTCTTTTTCATTTGGGCAAACCGAGGACGCTTGTTTGCAGGATCCAGGAAAACAGTCAGTAGCCGATCCACTGGATCGCATAGTATGAGCTAAAGACTGTTAACCCTGGCTTGCAGTTCCGCCGAACCTATTTGGGGAGCTACCTTCTTTAGCAACCCGTTGATCGCAGCGCTTTTTTGGTCATCGGATTTTTTGGAAATTGAAAGAAGCCGATAAAGGTCCTCCTCTTCCACAATCCCCGAAATGCTCTTCAGGGCCACCATTGCGAGTTCGGGATCATCGCCGCTGATAAAACGAAACAAGCGGTTTTTCGCATAGGGAGTATTGCGGTACGCGAGCGCTTCCAAGCCCAGCTTATGGTCCTCGGCGGACTCGGAGTTCAGCAGTTTCTGAAGGCGACCAGTCATAGGGTTTCCGGGCATTCTTTCGATTGCATAGGCCGCAGCTTGTTGAAGCTGTTTGTCTTTACCCGCAAAATGTTCGAGCACTAAATCGACTGACTTTGCGCCACCATAGGACCCTAAGGCACGAAGCGCTTGGACTTTAACGTTATGGTCCCCTGCTTCAAAAGCCATCAATGCCAAGCCTTCCGCTCCCCTATTTTCGAATGCGGACAATCCACCAAGGACAACGAGCCAATTATCGCCGGAGATTCTGTTGCCCATATTTTTAATCAAAGCATGTTTCCCGGTGGTCATTGCCAGCCGTATACCATTGGACCTTACCTCTGAACTTGAGCTCAACAGAGCCAATTTGAGAAGGTCGAGTGAACTGATATAATCTGATTCCAGCAATCGAAGCAACGCAGCATCACGATTGTATGACACCACCCCGTCTTTTTGAATGGAGACCAACATATCCTCTGAAGCCGCTTCAGACCGGATGATTTCGTTTTCGAGAAGCACCTTCATTTCGCCGGAACTTTTTGAGTAGGCAAGCTCCAAAGCTTCAACCGAATCCGCATCGCCCAGAAGTGAAAGCGCAAGAGCAGACTCATGGGCCAAAATGGCATCATTGGATTGTAGCCCTTTTATAAAATAGGCGGCATTGGATGCATCCGCACGATTCGCAAGGGTCCGAATAAAATTTCGACGCCGGGCATCGTCGCGAACTTTAGGGATCGCATTTTTCAATGCAGTGGATGCCTCTTTCCCCGGAATCTGTTCAAGTGCCTGGCGGGCTAATTCAGCGAGTGATTCATCTTTTCCAATCAATATCTTACTTAAGGGTTCCACCGCTGTGGATGTCCCTACCCGCGCAAGATCCCGAATGATATATTTCTTTGCTTCATGAGCCAACCCCCATCTTTTTAGTGCGCTCAAAAGTTCTTTGGTTATTTTTTCTGCTCCGTTCTTTTGGGAAGGAGCTGTCCCGTAAGAGACGTAGGCGAGTAAATCGAGCCGTGCCTCGAATTGAACGGCGGGATCTTCATCCGAAAAGCCCTTCACGATTTCATTCAAGTCCTTTTCGGGAGGACCAGACCAAGCGGTTGTTTGTAATCCAAGGGCCAACACACCGGCAAAAAATAAAGATGAGTAAGATTTCATGATAGGAAACAGGTTCTGATTAAAATTATACCAATTGGTGATACGGCGCACGGCGAGGACGTGTTTCCCACATGGCAGCACGTTCATCCCCTACAATATGCTCCGCTACGGGATCCCAGTTTATCGAACGACCAAGGCGTTCTGAAATGCCAGAAAGATGACAAATGGTGGCCGTCCTATGGCCAATTCCAACATGGCAAATCGGTTGCGATCGACTCCGGATGGAGTTCAACCAATCTTTCCGGTGGTCAGTTGACTCATAAAGACGCTCATCACTGCTCTTCAGAATGATGTTCTTTAAGGAAGCGGGAGTCGTATCGATTTTTCCGCCTCGGCTCACCAGCACTTCTCCATCTTCACCTATAAAACGAATCATGTGCCCGAGCCCTTCAGCTCCGCGCATTACTTTCGTGCCATCGGCATAAAGGAATGACTGAAACTCTTCACCCTCGTAACCCTTGGCAATAAAGTGGACAGGTCCGGATTCGTCCATGCCCAGTGCCCATTGAATAATGTCGTAATGGTGGGCACCCCAGTCGCCATTCTTGCGCGAACCATAGTCCCAGAAGCGACGCCAACCTCCGCCATAGTCACCCTTGATCCGATCTTCATTATAGGGCTCCATGGGTGCTGGTCCAAGCCAACGGTCGTAATTCAGCCCTTCGGGAATCGGCGTTTCAGGAAACTGGGTCGGAGGCGGAAATTCTCCTAATTTTGCTGCAATGGTTTTAATTTTCCCAATGTACCCATTGCGCACCAGCTCGGCAGCCTTGCGAAAGGCCCACTCGGAACGTTGCTGACTACCCACCTGAAGCACCCGTCCGTAACGCGCGCAGGTTTCCCGCATGATCTTACCTTCTTCGATGGTGAGGGTCATTGGCTTTTCGACATAGACGTCTTTTCCGGCCTTAAAAGCGTCGATAGCGATTTTGGCGTGCCAGTGATCGGGTGTCCCAATGACAATGGCATCTATGTCGTCGCGTGCCAACAGGTCTTCGTAGAATTCATAAGTATCCACCTTTTGTCCCTGAATCTTCGCGGCCTCTTCATTGGCCTCCTTCAAGGTCCAGGTCTTTACATCGCACAGCGCAACAACTTGAACTTCATCCGCAGCCAGATGATAAGGGCGGTGACCCTGCATGATCTTTCCATGTCCAATCAGGCCCATGTTGATTCGGCTGTTTGGGGAGGTGTTCTGACCATTCAATCCTAATACGGAGGAAGGAAGAATCATGGGAGCTGATAAAGCTGCAGCTCCGGCTAGGGAAGTTTTTAGGGCAGTCCGACGAGATATTTTTTTCATAATAGGACGGTATCATGCACAACAGAAATGGACAATAGGGAAAATTGGAATTTTGGATTCATTGAAAGCTTATCCTTTCATACATAGGTAAATCCATTTTTCCATCAACGTATATTCTTACTAAAATCCATAAGAAAATGTCCTTTGCCTTGTTTCTTCTTCTTTAGAAGCGACACATAATTCTTTTCCTTTGCAAAAATGTAGCCCATGGGCGTTACTCAATGATTCCTAGGCTACCAGCTAATGATACCGTTTTTAATAATTGTCGCGATAGCGGGAAGGAAGTCTCAGGACCCGGATACGCACAGAATTGCCGCGGAAAGAGGAGGAAATTGTAATTAAATGATTTTATTGATTCATTTTATCTGCAGTCTCTTCCAGGATTAAAAAATGAACACTGACTCAACTGACGATCTCCTTTTATTCAATCCTCTTGATTGGAGGTGTTATGGTTACTAATAGTGCTCGTAAACTTCTTACCTTTCTTGATCAAAACACCGGCAAAATATCTCCGCTGCTGATTCTAACCCACGACTATCCCGACCCCGACGCCTTGGCCAGCGCCTACGGACTGAAGTACCTGGTAGAAAAGGGATATGATATGTCGGCCAGAATAGTCTACCAGGGGATAATCGGGCGCATGGAAAACAGGACGATGGCTAGAATACTCAAGCTTCCAGTCTACAAGCTAAGGCCACAAGATCTGATCAATTACACGTATACCGCTCTTGTCGACACACAGCCAGCTTTCGAAAATAATTCTTTCCCGAAAAAGCGGAAGGCCACTCTCGTACTGGATCAACATCACTCTGATATAAAACCGAATGCTGATTGCGCGATCGTCGATACCGAATGCGGCGCTACGGCAGTAATAGTGGCCAAGGCATTGTTACTAAAAGGCCTTGAAATCCCTGGGCGGCTGGCCACAGCATTGGTCTATGGAATCATTTCTGACACGATGAACCTTTACCGCGCCAATCATCCCGATGTTATTCAAACCTATATGAAGGTGGTTCCCTTTTGTGATATGAAGGCTTTGGCACAGATCCAGAATCCAGTCCGATCCCGCCGTTTTTTTCCACGCTGGGCAAAGGGATCCAAAATGCGGTTGCCCGTTCCGGACTGATCACGGCCCATTTGGGAGACGTTGAAAATCCGGACCTCGTTTCCCTCGTTGCCGATTTTCTTTTAACTTACAAAACCATGCAAAAGTCCTTTTGCACAGGCCGCTTTAAAGGCCGCCTGTACGTTTCGCTCCGATTGGAAAAGCCAACGATGAATGCGGGAAACATTCTTAGAGATATTTTTGATAATCGGGATGAAGCAGGTGGACACGGCGTCATTGCGGGAGGTAGTTTTAATATTGGGGAAGAGGTGGCTCCGAAAGTATGGACAGCGGTGGAAGAAACCATGGTAACTCGCCTGCTCAAACGCTTCCGCATCCGAGCAACGAACGAACCTTACTATCCCTTCAGACAGCCCGCTTCCAAATCATAACAGTAACAATCAGGATAACCCCATGGTGATAAACAACCTTATCAATTTTTTTCAGGAAATCGGATTTTTCGGCTTACTCGATATTTTTGTTATGGCCCTGCTGATCTATACATTGGTGGTGTGGTCAAAACGAACGAGGGCCGCTTCCGTATTAACCGGCATTCTGATAGTCGCAGGCATTTATCTCTTGGCTCGCCAATTCAATCTGAATTTGACCGCGGCTATCTTTGAAAAATTCTTCGCAGTCATTCTCATCGCCTTGGTGGTCATTTTTCAGGAAGAGCTGCGCTATTTCTTCGAACGTATTGCAACGTGGAGCTTTAACCACAAGATTCTTCGTAAAGACAAAACGCTCCTAAATATAGAAGAAATTGAGATTCTTGCCCGAACTCTCGCAGACCTCGCCCGTGAAAAAATTGGGGCGCTCATTGTTATTCGCGGACGCGACCTGATTGTACGTCATTTGAGTGGCGGTCAGGAATGCAACGGGAAACTGAGTGAGGGACTACTTAAAAGTATTTTTGATTCACATTCCATTGGCCATGATGGGGCGGTAGTAATCGAAGGAAATCTGATCGCCCGGTTTTCCGCTCACCTTCCGCTTTCCAAAAACTTGAAAAAACTGGGCAATAGCGGAACCAGACACGCAGCTGCCTTGGGACTAAGCGAACTCTGCGATGCACTTTGTTTAATTGTTTCGGAGGAGAGAGGCACCATATCCGTCGCAAGTAACGGGGAAATACGAGTAGTCCGTGACGCAGGACATCTGACCAGGCTTCTGAAAAGCTTTTATCACACGGTGAATCCCAAACGTGAAAGCAATCTCTGGGAATACTATTTCAAGAAAAACTGGCGCGATAAACTGATAGCCCTAAGCTTGGCGCTGGCCTTATGGTTTGTATTGGTGAACGGATCGAAAACCGCCTACCGCACGCTTTCAGTACCGGTAACTTATGGTGAGTTACCGGCCGAATGGAAGGTAGACACCATCTCTCCAAAAGAAGTGGAGGTTACCTTCCGCGGTGTACGAAGCTCCTTTTACTTCGTTCGCCGAAACGACATTGAAATCAGCGTTCCCCTCAAACTTGAGTCAGGCACCCAACGTATAAGACTGCGCCCAGGGCAACTGGCCTTTCCCAAAGATTTGGTTCTGGAAACGATCGAACCGAATTTGGTGGAGATACAGGTTCGCGAAGCAATTAGAACCCCACCGTCGCCCGAGATATTAACGAAATAATTGACTCGCTTTCGTTCACTTCAGCACATCGAAACCTTGGAAGTGGACCCTCGCTTTTAAACAAATCCGCAAAATTATATCCGCTCAACGCCAACTGAACCGGAGAAGAAAAATCTGTCAGAATTCGATAAAGCACGGTATTTTTATTTGGCCCGGTGATTGACGATCATTTGGAACGGGATGCCTGGATCATGCTGGGATTTTTCCTGCATGCACGGCCAGGAAGCATCCGGATAGAAACTTGCCTTGAGCGAAATGAGGCATACGCGCAGGGCCGCGAGAGTGCAATT
>JAQBYJ010000164.1 GCA_027622555.1 Verrucomicrobiota bacterium | reverse complement strand
ATTGCATAATTGGATGGAGGACACGGTAGGGCTCCATTATGACCGGAAAGTTCGTGCCACGTTGTGCTGTGGGATCAGCCCCGGTTCCAAGCCTTATGGCGGTGCCAATGTCATAAACGGCATTTCGCGGGCTGAAGACTGGCCCAACATCTGGATTTCCGATCCCGGAAATGGTTTTCCCCAAGACCTGACGCTTCATTGGGATTCTCCGCGGAACATTTCTAAAATCATGCTCACTTTTGACACCGACCTCTGTGCGCCGGACCGCTGTTTTGGTTGGCCGCGGGAGGCTTACCGCTTTCCCTTTCCCGTTCCCGAGTGTGTGAAAGACTACCGGATTTTGTCGCGGAAAGGAGAAAACTGGGAGGAACTTATTTCGATTGAAAGCAACTACCACCGCAGGCGGGTTCACCGATTGGAGATCCCGGTACAGACGGAGGAATTACGGGTTGAAATTTTAAGTACCCATGGTTCGGAGAGCGCCAGGATTTATGAGGTAAGGGTTTATTAATCATCCGCTCAGGCCTCCAGCGATTCGATCCGTTTTTGGAGTAAGGCGCATTGCGGGCGAATGGTTGAAAAATATTGAATAAGAAGAAAAGCGATGTTGGCCCCGAAGATGAGTAGGCAGAAAATGGTAAAGCCCAGGCCTTGCTGCGTGGTCATCTTTCCATTGTCCAATAGGGTTTGAACACTGACAATGGTCATCGGAATGATGGTTAGCAGGTTGACGGCGAGAAGAATCTGAATCTCACGCAACGAGGTTCTGGCTTTTTCAAGGGTCAATTGGAACGCGGTTCGGAGATCGTGGCTCTTGAGCTTGTCGCAACTGGATTGGCTTATCCGGTATCGGATAAACTCGAGGTAGGTTGCCCAAAGTATGATCAGGCAGACCAGTGCCGGCCATGAGTCGGGCAACTGCGATTTACCGGAAACGGTGGCCCAAAGGGCGACCACGGTGGCCAGGGAAAGGTTGAACCCGAAAATGCTCATGCGGATCTTGCGGCGCACATCTTTGGTGCGTTCCTTCCGGACGAGTTGAAGTGGTTCTTCGGTATCGGTTACCGTGTTGGATGCCGAGTTCCAAATGTTGTCGATGTTATCGGTAATCATATTGTTTTTCCTTTTCTTTCAATGGTTTCTGATAGTTGTTTGCGAATGCGGTGAATTCTTACAGCGACGGCGTTCCCGGATGATCCAAGGACTTCTCCGATTTCCGAGTGATTCAGGCCATCGAGTGACATGGTAATGATAGAGCGATCCACGGAAGGCAGTTCTCGTATGCATTCGTAGAGCAGCTCCAATCGCCAATTTTTGGGTTCCTCGGTCTCGGTTTGAAAAGTCGGTTCCTTGAATGCCTTGGTCTCACGTGCACGCCGCCGATTTTGGCCGCGAATCCAGGTCAAAGCACAGTTATTAACGACACGATAAGTAAAGGTGGATTCCTTTGAATCGCCCCGAAATACCGGTAGTGCCTTCCACAGGCAAATCATCATTTCCTGCATCAAGTCGTCTTGATCGGTTCCGCTTGCAAAGGCGTTCACAACCTTGTGAAGGATCAGGCGATGCTTCTCTATCCAATCGGCAAATTGGGATTCTTGTTTAGATCGTTCGACGGTTAATTGTGTGTTTTACTTATAGGATGCCGACACTTTCTGGAATCTTACATAGAATCTCAAACAGTCGACGGTTGACTCACGTTTTAGTCGCTTTTCGAGGATGCCGGTTACAGGTCTGATAATTTGTAACCAAGGAAATTAAAAATGGAATTCTGTTTCCAAATACATTCCTGGTTAGTACTCCTGAACCTCTTTTTTATCTAGACCATGTTAACTTTAGCCGCCGTCCGTACTAAGCAATGGCCGTTCAGAATGTGGGGATTTGGTGAAGGGATTGCCTTGCGCGGGCTGCTGGCGGCCTATCGAGTTTCGGGAATTTCCGGGTACAACAATTTTGTAGAGCAACTGTTAAGCAACTACATCGACCGTGGAGTGGGCAAGGGCAACGAAGAGCACATCGCTCCCGGAACCGAATTGTTGTTAGTTTATGAAGCGACCGGTGATGCAGATTTCCTCAAGGCTGCGAAACAACTCGCGGCACTGAATGCTTCGTTTCCGAAAAACAAGTTCGGGGCGCGGATGCATCGTCCGGATATGTCTGGTTGGCGCAGACAGATCTGGGTGGATTGTATGGATGTGGACGCACCATTCCTTGTCCGGCTCGGAAACCTGACCGGTGATGAAGGTTATATAGAACAAGGCCTGGATGAAATTCTCGGATATGCCCGGGCCCTGCAGGTCGATGGCAAAAGTGAAAACGCCGGACTGTTCTGGCACGGTTACGAGGTGGATTGCGGCACCAATGGCCAACTCTGGGCGCGAGGCAATGGCTGGGCCTTGATGGGTTTGGTTGAAACCCTGAAACTGTTGCCGGACACGAATCCGGCCAGACCTGAGCTGCTTGAACGTCTGCAACAGTTATGCCTGGCACTGAAACGGTTTCAACACACCGACGGTTTATGGCATACCGTGGTCAACCGGCCCGATACTTATCTGGAATCCACCCTCGCCGTCATGACCGCCTATGCCTTGCGAGAAGCGTTCGACGCGGGACTGTTGGATAAAAGGGAATTTGGGGAGATGGAGAGTCGGGCGCGCGCCGCCGCTCATGGGTGTATCAATACGGAGGGTGCGTTGGAATGGGTCAGTGACGCCACACCCATCGGCGAATTGAACATGTATGCCACCCGTCCTTTTGGAATTTATCCCTGGGGGCAGGGACCGCTTCTACTGATGTTAGCCCAAGAACCCCCAAAATCTCAACCGCCTTCAAAAGTGCAGACGGTAAAAAATTAAAAGACAATTAGTTAAAGCACCAAAATCAAATGTGTAAACTGCAGAAAAATTACGATTTAAAACGCACTTATAAATGCTAAATCCGACATGCACGAAGAGCTGTGTTCCAGTCAACAATCCGCTTTGTCACGTAGTTTTCTACGCTCCCGCGCAGGATTGCGGACTGCGCCTTGCTCTACATCACATCTCGAATTTTTGAAACATTGGGGTAAAACTTATGAAAATAACCAACATTGAAACCTACGCCGTGCAGGCGAAACCGATCGATAAGAAAAGCTATTGGGGCAGCCGGGGCTGGGGGAGTGAAAATCGCTCGCCTGAGATTTCGACTGAATATCCACCTCCGCTCCGGCGTAAGTTTATTTATTCGAAAACGATTGATACCGTAATCGTTAAAATGACTACGGATGACGGGTTGGTCGGGTGGGGCGAAGCGAAAGCACCCGTGGCACCGCAGGCGACGAAACAGATCATCGATTTGCTGCTTGTTCCCATTGTAATCGGCGCGGATCCGCACGATGTGGTTGTGCTTTGGGAAAAAATGTATGCCGGCATGCGCGTGCGCGGGCATCGCGCCGGATTCTACCTCGAAGCCATCAGTGGTATAGATATTGCCTTGTGGGACCTCATCGGCAAGGCCTCCGGAAAACCGCTTTATCAGTTGATGGGCGGCTGTTTTCGCAATCCGGTGCGGGTGTATGCCTCCGGCTTGCCCGCGCTAAGTTACGATCAGCCAGGGGAAGCCTTCGAGCAATTGGCTCAGGATGCGCGCGATCTTAAGGTCCGCGGTTTTACCGGTTTGAAGATGGCGATTGGCCGTGGATTCAAAGGCGACCTGAAAAGTATTCGCAGTGTGCGGGAAGCGGTGGGTGAAGACTTCATGATCTATACCGATGCAGCAGGAGTTTACGACCGGGCACAAGCCATGCAGATTGGTTACGAATTGCAGGAGCTGGGTTGCATGTGGTTTGAAATGCCGACCGCGCCTGAAGACGTGGCCGGGTACGGAGAGATCGCCAAAGCTCTGCGCATTCCGATCGCGACTGACTCGCTGACTTCACGCTACGAAACAGCCGAATTCATTCGAGCAGGTGGATTGGATGTGGTTCTGCCGGATGTCTGTCGTGCGGGTGGTATCACCGAATGCAAACGCATCGCAGAAATGGCCGACGGATTCGGGCTGGCGTTTGCGCCGCACATCAGCATCGGCTCGGCGATTCATTTTGCGGCAAGCGCGCACCTGGCCACTTCCATGCCCAATACCATGACGAGCGAATACTGGTTCGGCGACAATCCTTTGGGTAATTGCATCCTGCGCGAACCCCTGCGCTTCGAAAACGGCTGCATGCATACGCCTGACAAACCGGGCCTGGGCATTGATATTGATGAAGCAGCGCTGCAACGGGTTATAAGTGGGGAATGAAATGTATCCGGTAATTGATCTTTGGGTCCTCCAACGAACAATGAGTGTATTCTCAGACTTTTGGCGGCAGAGCAGGATGCTCTTGCCCTACCGGTTTAGCGGATACAGGTAGGGCCACTGCGTCCTCGCAGTGCCGATTCCGCCTCTGAACTTACCTTACAAATAAAATTTCCTTTTCGACTCCTGTTAACCCATCAATTCCCATGCCAAGCGAACAACTGAAAGCCCTGATCACGCACAGACGCGCCAACGCCTATAAACCCAGTCAGTCGATTGAGTCTTTGCGCGGCAATGGTCCTGACGGCGGAAGCGTCCCTCGACCCAACACCACTGTGGAAGTCTGTGATGCCGATGGCGTTTACGGGGAGTGGGTGGTATGTGGAACTCCCATAACCCATAGTGTTTTTATCTTTCTGCATGGGGGTGGTTATTACCGGGGCTCCGCCATCGCCAGTCGAAGAATCGCATCGGATCTTAGTTTCGCTTGTGGATGTCGCTGCTTCACCGTGGAATACCGGCTTGCACCCGAGCATCCCTTTCCCGTCGGGCTGGACGACGCACTTACGGTTTACCACTGGCTGTTAAACCAAGGTATTTCCGCGAAGCAAATAGTGGTTGGAGGGAGCTCCGCAGGGGGTGGTTTGTCAGCTGCATTACTCACCAAGCTCAAGCTTTTGGGAGAGGACCAACCAGCCGCCGCAATTCTACTGTCTCCCTGGACAGATCTCACGCAAAGCGCGGAAACCTTTGTGACCAATGCCGGATCGGATCCCACTATTTCAAAGGGTTACCTGGATCGTATGGCCGGACTCTATTTAAATGGAACCGATCCCATCAATCCGCTGGCCTCTCCCGTTTTCTCCGACCTCGAAGGACTTCCCCCCATGTTGGTGCAAGTTGGGAAATCGGAAACGATGTATGGGGATGCGCTCGCCTACGTTTCAAGAGCTCGTGAAAGCGGAGTGTCGGTGGAGCTCGAAGCTTTCGATCATGTGCCCCACGGCTGGCAGAATAGCCTTCATGTGATTCCTGATTTGCCTGAAGCAATGGATGCGATTAAACGGATCGGGAAGTTTTTTAATGTCCATTGTTCGCTCAGGAATTGAATGGTTTACCATGCCTTTGAAGAGTTACCCATTGCGAAAGATGAAAACCGATAAACTATAACCTGACTCACTAGTGTCCAGTTAAGGACGGTTTTTGCTTTTGTAAGTAGTTCATCTTAAGATGCTAGTTGAAAAAAAGGAGTGTCCTGCATTTGAATGGAGTAGCCTAAAATGCGGAAGTTCATTCTCAATAAAGGATGAACTCTGGCCGACTCGTTTTCGCTCAAATCATCGATGTTCTCGATCCTAAACAATTCACCCGTTGTGTCGCACGCTTTCCGATGCCGCGTGCCAGTCGCAGCATGACTGCTCGCGATCAGTTCCTGGCGATGGCTTTCGCTCAGATCACTTTTCGCGAGGGCTTGCGAGATATCGAGGCCTGCTTGAACGGTAGCAGTCATCTCTACGCCATGGGCATTCGTGGAAATATTACCCGCACCAATTTGGCTTACGCAAACGAGTTGCGGGATTGGCGGGTTTATGAGGCGCTTGCCGGGGTGCTCATCCGCAAAGCTCGCCGGTTGTATGTCGGCGATTCCACAGGACTGGACCTTGATGAGATGGTTTACGCCGTCGATGCCTCCACTATCGATCTGTGCCTTTCGATATTTCCATGGGCCACATTCAGAAGAGCAAAGGCCGCCATCAAGTTGCATACGCAAATCGATCTCAAAGGCTCGATTCCTGTGTTCATCAGCATTACGGACGGTTCCGTGCATGATGTGCACTTTCTCGACCAGATTCGTTTCGAAGCCGGGAGCATCTATGTATTCGATCGTGGATATGTGGATTTCAGTCGTCTTTACACCATCCACAAGGCAGGAGCTTTCTTTGTTATTCGCGCTAAAAGCAACACGCGGTTTTACGTAAGCGAGTCCCGTCCAGTCGACAAGTCCACTGGATTGAGGTGTGACCAAACCATCCGCTTGAACACAGACAAAGCCAAACGGGATTACCCCACTCACTTGAGGCGTATCAGCTTTGTGGATCCACTGACAAACAAACGTCTGGTTTTCCTCACCAACCACTTCGACCTGCCCGCCCTGACCGTCGCGGCCATCTACAAAAGTCGTTGGCAAATCGAGTTGTTCTTCAAGTGGATCAAGCAGAACCTGCGTATCAAAGCTTTCTACGGCACCAGTGAGAACGCGGTGCGGACCCAAATCTGGATCGCCATCTGCGTTTACCTTAAAGTGGCCTGTCTCAATAAGCTTCATGGAATCAACGAAAGTATGAGTCGAATCTTGCAAGTTTTAAGCGTGAATGTGTTTCAAAAAGAGCCTATCCATCAGCTACTTAGAAGTTATGATACAAGAAATGCAAAGAATGATATTTCTAACCAATTGATATTCAATGACATTTAACTGGACGCTAGTGAACCTGACTATGTTAATCGATATACGAATCTACCAAACCAAACCCGGGATGCGGGAAGAGCATTTCGCGCTTTATGAAAAATACGGACTTGGTCCGCAGTCCCGGATACTCGGTAAGCCGTATTCCTATGTGAAGTCCATTGAGGACCCGAACGAGTTCATTCTGATGTGGAGCTACAAAGATCTTGCTGACCGCGAGGCCAAGCGTGAACTCATGTGGGCGGACCCCGAATGGCAAGTGTATGTGACCCACAGCAAGGCCCTGGGAGCCGTTGTATCCCAGTACAATAAATTGGTGGAAACAGTCTGAGCCTTCAAAATCTGATATTTCATTGGCGACTCGATAGTGTATGAGTATCCGTTATGGGTAACGTAGATTGGGTCGTAATTGCTTTGTATTGCGTGGGTGTCCTGATCGCCGGCATCCTATTCAAAAGCAGGACAAAAACCTCGGCAGGTATGTTTGTCGCCGGCAGGCAGTCGCCCTGGTGGTTGTCCGGAATTTCTTCCTACATGACCATGTTTTCAGCCGGCACTTTTGTGGTCTGGGGCGGGATTACTTATGAGTATGGACTGGTCGGGGCCATCATTTGCTCCATGTACGGCCTCGCGGCATTTGTGGCTGGACGGTTCTTCGCCGCGCGATGGCGCCAAACAGCCTTGTCGGCCGCCACCGACTTCGTGGATGTCCGGTTCGGAAGGCGGGTCCTGAATTTCTATACGGTTTATCGGGGTGGGCTGATGTGCACAACCGGTCTGTCCCTGTATGCGCTGGCGGTGATGCTCTGTCCTTTAATTCCACTTTAGGAGGGAAACCTGCTTCGTAGCGATACGACTGGAATGTTGTCTGTGGACTGGGCCTGTGTAATTCTGGCGACCATTGTAGTTGCCTACACCACCATGGGTGGCCTCTGGGCAGTGCTCATCACCGATATGCTTCAGTTTATCGTGCTGACACTCTGTGTTATTGCGGTCGTTCCCTTGTTTGTCATAAAGGCTGGTGGAGCCATGGCGGTTATTCAAAACGCACCGGATGGATTCTTTCATCCAACCGCGCCGGGATTTTCCTGGGTATTTTTAGGTGGTTGGCTGCTGATAAATCTGTTCAATCTCGGAGCCGATTGGACTTACGTGCAAAGGCATCTCTGTGTTCCGTCTCCCCGCGACGCGCAGAAGAGCATGTATTTGTTCGGCACCCTTTATTTGATAACGCCTTTTTTGTGGATGGCTCCCTCGTTTGTTTTTCGGACGATTCAATCGGGAGCAGATCCCCAAGAGGCCTATATTTTGGCCTGCAAGTCCGTTTTGCCCGCGGGTATGATTGGGATGATGCTCGCCGCCATGTTTTCGGCCACGGCCAGTTCTTTATCCAGCGCCCTTAACATGTATGCGGGAGCCCTGACAGACGGGCTATACAAAAAATATCTCCGCCCGGCGGCAACCGATTCCCAATCCGTTTTGGCCGGACGGTGGTTTACTTTATTGGTCGGCATCTATTTGTTGGCGAGCGCGCTCATTTTGCCCCGTCTCGGCGAGTACCGCAATGTGCTTATTTCCATTCTCAGCCTGACTTACGCCTCGCTCATGGTGCCCACGGTATGGGCTCTCTTTTCGCGAAGAATTGGATCAAACGTTGTATGGAGGACCATGCTGGCCGGCGTTCCCATGATACTCCTTTACAAATTCGCCTTATCGGAATCCGGGTGGCTGGCCAGTTGGGCCTTGCTGGGTGGCCTCAACCACCTGATTTCCGGCCACACACGTGAAAGTGATTTGCTCGTCGGGATTCTGGTTCCGCTATTAATTTTAGTCGTTTCGGAAATCCGCAGTCGAAAGACGGATAGTGGCTGGTTACAAACCCAGGAGCGCATCGCCGAATTTCAGAAACGCGATATAGTTCATCAGGCGGATGTACGATTACCGCTGAAAGTATTCGCCTGGAGTCTTGGTATGCTCGGAGTTGTCATGTTGGGATTGACCTTCCTTGCGAAGGAACAGGTCGCAACCCTGGCATCGATCACCTGCGTGCTTGCCATACTTTCCGGACTTCTTGTTGTTTTCCTCAAACGGGGAGCCGGATCCCTGTAACTTGTTTTGACCGGGCAGGTTCGGAGTTAAAGTGCCAATCCAGCGCTGCAACAGGTTCTTCAATCTTTCACATTGCGAAAATGGCCTTTTGACCTGAGTGCCTCCAAGCCGGAAGTTTTTAGCGAGACAGGAAAATATACCGGTCGGTTACCTTGCAATTGTGATTGGTAGACAGCCTGAACCATTTCCAATGAACGCAAACCCACGGCTCCGTCGCTGCGCAGGGTGGCTTTGCCTTCAAGGGTCGCAACGAGCTCTGCCAATGCTTCCACATAGGTGGAGGCAGGTGCCGGGTGTTCCAGTTCCACACTGTGTAATCGACTCCATTCGAAGCCGCTTTCCTTTTCGGTTCGAACCAGTCGGGATTCCTGAAGTTCTACTTTTTCACGGTATATACGCAGAGTGCCCTTTTCTCCGCGCAGTTCGAAACCGTGGTCGGTATAGTCCGTCAGTTCGGAGACCTGCAGGAAGCCACTGGCACCGTTTTTAAACCGCATGAAAGCGGTGGCAAAATCTTCGACCGGCCAGGGGCGGCGCCGTTGCTCTGCCATGCCATACAACCAGTCAACGGGTCCGGCGAAATAATCCATCAGGTCGAAATAGTGGGTGCCGTCGTGGATCAGGGGACCCTCGTTCTCGCTACACCACCAGGGTGCGGGTTTGACGCCATCCATGAAGCAATGGATGTGGTTGAGGCGACCGATTGCGCCCTCTTCCAGCAGGCGTTTGGCCAGATTCCACTCCGGGTGCCAGCGGCGATTGTGGTTGATTTGCAACAACACCCCGGATTTCTGGCAGGCGGTATCCTTCTTGCTCTTAACTGGTTCGCTTTCATTTACGCAGTAACCCATGAGCAAATTCTGCA